>JAGRBZ010000554.1 GCA_020433805.1 Anaerolineae bacterium | reverse complement strand
CCACCGACTCGCGGGTAAAGGTTGTATCATCGATGACAATATCCAGCGTAGCGCCGGTCGGCAGGTCTTGCGCCTCGAATAGGGCCAGCGCTTCTTTCACCTCGTCGGCGACGGCGATGGCGTTGCCGTCGCTGGTTTTGACAACGGTCACCAAAACGGCTTCCTGGCCGTTATAGCGAACCATCTGCGCGGTGTCGGCATAGCCTTCGCTGACCGAGGCCATATCGCGCAGGCGAACCAGGCCGCCGGTGTCCATGCCTTTGGGCGTTTCCGGCAGCACGCCATCCAGCAGCATCGTCATTTGGTTGGGTCGACCGGCCACGACGATATTCTCAATATCTTCGGTGCTGCTAAACTCGCCGATGGTGCGGAGGGCGGTGCGGCTGTTGGCCTGCTCCAGGTTACCGGCCGGTACGTTGGCGTTTTCGGCTAAGAGTAGGTCTTCTACGGTTGAGAGCGACAGGTTGTAGGCCGACATCTTAATCGGATCGGGGTTGATCTGGATCTCGCTGTCGCGACCACCGACCACCGAGACCGATGCGACACCTGACACGGCTTGCAGGTACGGTTTGAGCTGCTTGTCGGCCAGGGTGTACAGGGCATCCTGGCCCTGGGGGCCGCTTAGAACAATCTGCATAATCGGCGTGGCGTTGAGGTCGGCCTTGATGATGGTCGGGTCTTCGGCATCGGCCGGCAGGTTGCCTTTGATGGCCTCGATTTCGCGCGACACATCCATCGCGGCCTGGTTGCCGTCGATCCCTTCGGAAAACTCGATGGTTACGGTGCCTAAGTTCTCGCTGGCACGAGAGGTCATCTCCTCGATACCGGCGACACCGGCGACGGCGTCTTCAATTTCTTCTAATACTTCGCCGGCGACATCATCGGGCGATGCGCCGGGGTAAATCACCACGACGGTCACGTAGGGAATATCGACTTTGGGCATCCGGTCGACATTGAGGTTGGTGTAGCCGATGTAGCCCATCAGCACCAGGCCCAGAATGGCCATCATAATTGTTAGGGGGCGGTTGATAGATAGTTTTGTTAATCCCATAATATCCTCGTAATTCGTAACTGCGCAGCTATCATGTCATTTCGAGCGCCCCGTTCGACTACGCTCAGGGCAGGCTGAAGGAGCGAGAAATCCCCAACAAGGGCGGTTACAACCGAACGCTGTAGGGATTTCTCCGCCTTCGGCTACGAAATGACATCTTTGAGCGGTTACCCTAATTCTTTTAGATTTCCGGTACGACTTCTACTTTGGCCCCGTCTTGCAGGTTGACCTGGCCGTTGGTGACTACGGTTTCACCGGCTTGGACGCCGGAGGTGATTTCGACCTGGGTTTTGGTGGTCAGGCCGGTGGTTACCGAGCGCTCTTCCACCTGGCCGTCGGCGGTGATGACATAGACCGTGGGTTGGTTGTTGACGTTCGTTACGGCTGTGATGGGAGCCAGTAGGGTATTTTCTTTCTCTTCGGCCAGCAGGGTGGTATCGGCAAACATACCGCTGCGTAACAGACCCTTTTCATCCTGCGGCGTGATGGTCACGGCAAAGGTGTGGGTGTTGGCATCGGCGATGGGGGCCACGGACGTAACGACCGCCGGGAAATCGACACCGGGATAGGCCGAGACGTGCAGCGAAACGTGCTGTCCTGCGAACACCTGCCCCAGGCGGCTCTCTTCGATATCAATCTGGACCTCGGTCTCGTTCGAGACAACCAGGCCAAAGGCCGATGACGAGCCAACCATATCGCCTTCTTCCACGTACAGTTCGGCGATAACACCGTCGATAGGTGACTCTAGCGTGGCGTAATCGACTTGCAGCGCGGCCTGCTCAACTGCGGCTTCGGCCTGGGCGATACCGGCTCGCGCCACTTCAAGATCAACGGGGCGGTATGGACTTTCGAGCAGCGTCAAGTTCAACTCAGCCTGAACAACCTGGCTCTCCAACGGGGCTAGCGTCGAGTCGCTGGGATTGGTTTGCAGATTATAGGAGGCGAGAGCCTGCTCATAGGCGTTGGTCGCTTGCTCTAGAGCCAACGCCTGCGGCATCGCTCCAACCTCACCGGCCCAGGCGACTTTGTCATATTCGGTTTGGGCCTGGCGCACAGAAGCCTGCGCATTAGCCAATGCCGCCGCTGCCGAGGTACGTTCGTTGCTGTCAACGTTCTGAACATCGCTTAGGGCTGCTCGAGCCAGAGTTAAGGCGTTGCGGGCAGCGGCGATTTCTTCGGGCCGGGAGCCAAGCTCCATTTTCTCCAGATTGAGCCGGGCCTGGGTTAGAGCCGCCTGAGCCTGCTTCAGTTGAGCCACGTAGGTGTCGTCTTCGATGATGGCGATGGGGTCGCCTTTTTCAACCGAGTCACCGACTTTGACCAGCAACTTTTCAAGCTGTCCGCCGACTTTGGGTACCAGGGTGACGTCACTTTGCGATTGCAGGTTGCCGGTATAGTTGAGCAACAGTGAAATATCGCCGCGCTCGATGGGGGCGGCTTCTACGGGTAAACTGCGTTCGGCAGCAGCGACTTCAGCAGCTTCACCATCAGGCGGTGCGGCTGAGGCTTCTGAGGCTGTCGAACTGCAACCGGTGGTGAACAAGACAGCCGCCACCAGTGGCAGCATGAGTAAAAATGTCAGAGCATTTTTGGATGGGTTAACCATAGGGTTTCTTTCTCCTTATACTATGGAAGGATGATGTTAGGTGGATACGGATTAATTACTCTATTTGATGGAGCAGCCTAGTGCGTAATGCGTAGTGCGTAACTTGGGCGTTACAATACGAACTACGCACCACGGACTACTGAAGAGGTTATTTAATCACGGTCCTCAGCTTTGTCTTTTAATTTGGAATGCAAACGATTAACAGCCAACAGGGGCAGCCCCAAGTTGGCGATTTTTCTCAAAATACCGTGCAGGGCGGCCTGGTCGACGATGCAGCCGGTTAGCACGGTTACCGGCTCGCTCTCGGTTTCGGCTTGATTGGTGATGGTTAAGCCGTCGAACCAGTCTGACCAGTCTTGGCCCAGCCAGCCGAGAACCTTGATTTGGTATTCGGCGGCGCTGTGAAATGGGCAGCGGGTTTTTGATAATAGGTGGTGTTGAGACATGGAATACCTCCATAACTGACGGCGTCGTCAGGACCGTATAAATAAATAGGTGTCAGCCAATTAACTGACACCCCTAGTATAGCGGTCGAGGCGGTGGTGGCGCATCTCCCAAATGGTATATTCGTGGGTATATATGGGGGATATAGAATAGTGAGGAATTAGGAATCAGGAGTCAGGAATTAGCCTTTTCCCTAATTCCCAACCCCTACTTTCAGAGGAGTGGGACAGTTCTAGGGAACGACAGCGAGAATGGAAATCGCGTTATCGTTCGTAGTAAGCCCTTTAGGGCTTGTATCGCTAAAGCGATTACTACGAGCCTTTATTTTTAAGGGAATTCGTTAAGAGGCAAGCAAGATGGCTAGCTCACGCGCTTTGGCGACGGCTTGGGTGCGGTTAGATACCTCAAGTTTGCTGTAGATGTGGGAGGTATGAATCTTTACTGTGCCGGGGGTGATAACCAGTTCGGCGGCAATTTTGCGGTTCGAGTAGCCTTTGGCCAGCAGGTGCAAAACATCCATCTCCCGGTCGGTGAGTGGTTCGATGAGGGGTGAGGCGGTTGTTTCTGAGGCGGAAGCAGCCGTCTGTTGAGAGGGAGCATCGAGCGGTTGTGCTACTTTGAGCAGCGTGTGAATATAATCGATGGTGGGCTGCCGGTCAGACCCATTTTTTCGCAGGCTAGCCGCTACATCGCGAAGGAGTGTGGTCATGGGTTGGCCGTAATCGATAAAGGTGCGAATGTAGCCTTCCGGTTCGGCCAGAACCAGGGCTGCGGTGAGATCGGTTAGGGCCTGAGCGTGGTCATCACGGGCTTGATGCACGAGTGCCAATAAAACGTGGCCATTGATGCGGTCGTCGATATTTTGAGCATCGGCAGTAAGCAATAGGTTTGAAGCGATAGTGCTGACTTCATCAAATTCATTCAAAAATAGAGATAGCTGCGCTATGAGTGAGGTGAGTTTAGAAATTTTGGAGGCAAACTGCGATAGCACACCCATTTTATAGACGGGAAACACTTTGCGAACAGTATCTTGATCGTTTTGCGTTATCCACAGCGGGATACGCAGCACTTTGGAAATGGGCAGTTGGAAGCCGAGATTTACTTCTTGCAGTAGCTCATCCATTTCATCGGCCATACGCGCGGCTTCGGCCAGATTGTTTTTGGCGCGGAGGGATTGAATTAAGCCAAAGTAACCGGCGGCAATGGCCCGCACCGTACCCAGCGCGCGGCTGCCAAGCTCGATGCCTTTTCGGGCGTGATATTCGGCTCCATCCAGATCGTTCCACTCATACAATATCATCCCTAAATCAACGTGGGCCACAGCTGCCGGGAAAAATGCCTCACGGTCTTGATTACTCAGCACTTGCAGCAGGCGTTGGTAGAGCGATGCCGCCTGCTTTAGCTCTCCGTGCAGAAAGTGGCGTTCGGCCTGGTTCAGTAAGGCGATGATCGTAGCCGTATCGCCCGTCGCCGAATCCTCAACTTGGAAACGGTGCACGATGTTTTCGGCAGCCTCGAAATCGCCATTTATCCAATAGGCCAGCCGTAATTGATGAATGACAAAACTCTTTAGTCCCTCTAGTTCGTCATTCAACTCACGCAGCCCGGCTTCAAGTTGTTCGATCCCCTTTTGGGTTTCACCGTGCATTACGCTCAACTGGCCCTTAAGCGTGAGAACCAAGCTTTTAGGGTTGGGTCTGCCTAAAGCACCAGGGTGAAGCGGCACTATATTGACTTCATGATATTCGCCATTTTCGCCTTGCGGCATAATTTGGGCCTCGACTTGATTCACCTGCTGCTTACAGGCCTCGTACTTCCCGTTGACAAACAACACCCAGGC
>JAGRBZ010000553.1 GCA_020433805.1 Anaerolineae bacterium | reverse complement strand
CATAGCCGGACTGTATTGTCGGTTCCGGCCGAGACGATGGTTTGGCCGTCGGGGCTAAAGTCAACAAAGTTAACGGCACTTTTATGTCCCTCAAGGCGGTGGATTTCCCGGCCGGTAGCGACATCCCACAATCGAATTGTCTTGTCACCGCTGGCCGTGGCAATGGTTTGGCCGTCCGGGCTAAACGTGGCGTAGTCAATGTTGTGGGTATGGCCGGTAAAGGTTTTAAGCCAGACCGGCACCGTATCAACCACCTGGCGCAAGGCGGCGTCGGCTTCGGGGGTAAAGTAGCCGTCCTCGGTCAAGGTAGTCAAGACTGCCTCACGGGCCAGCAGCAGGGGTACCGTGCCGGAGGGGTCTTCCCCACTTTTCAGAACAAGCTGGGCCTGGGTCGCCAGTTGGCTGGCCTCGGCCCGGCGGGCCTCGCGCTCGGTCTCTTGTTGGGCGGTCACGGCCTCGGCCTGAGCCGTCTCGGCCTCCCGGCGGCGGGCTTCGGCGTTTTCTTCGGCCTGCAACGCCTGGGCGGCATTTCGGCTCGATTGCATGCCAAACAGTCCGGCGGCAGCCGCCAGTAACACCGCAGCCAGGCCCACCCCGGCCAGCCAGACGGCCCGTTGCCGCATACCGGCGGCGGCGCGGCTCTGCTCCTCGGCTCGCTGCTTTTCCGACTCGGCCAACTCTTGGGCCACTTCCAGTTCGCGGCGGCGCTGTGCTTCCCGTTCGGCAGCCTGTCGCTCGCGCAGGGTCAGACCGGCCTGGATATACTCCCGCTCGGCATCGGTCAGGTCGTTACGCCGTTGGTTGAGCCAATTTTCAGCTTCGGCCAGCGGTGCGCCCCGCAGCAGAGCGCCGTCATCCTGATCGCTGGCTCGCCATTGGCGCAGCCCGTTGCGCAGCCGCTGCTGCCAAAAGAGAAATTCGCGGTCGGCAGCGAGCCAATGGCGCAGCCGCTCCCAATCGCGGATCAGAGCTTCGTGGGCCACCTCCACCGTTTCCTGCCCGGCTGCATCCCGGCCGGTCACGATCAGCCGGGCATCGGCCAGCCGTTGGGCCAGCCGCCAATCCTCCGGGTTCAACTCGCTGCGCAAAGCCAGCCGGCGGGTATCGTCGGTGCGCTCACCGGGCCGCACCAACTGGCTAAAGAGGCGGCGGGCGGTCTCTTGCTCGGCCGGGGTTAGCTTGGCGAAAACCGTATCGGCGTGGCGGGTCAACGCGCCCTTAACCCCGTTGACGGCCTCGTAACCGGCGTGGGTTAACTGCCGATTGGCCTGCCGATCCCACAGCGCCGTCAGCGCAAACTCCAGCAGCGGCAAATTGCCCGGCTCCTCGCCCACGTCGTCCAGAATACGCTCAACCAGCCCGCTTTCAAAGGCAACGCCCTGCATGTCAGCCGGTTGCTCGATAGCCAGCCCCAACTCCTCGCGGGTCATCGGCCCCAGCTTGAAATCGTGATGCTGGATCATATCGGCCAGGGGGCGATGGGCCAGCGCCTGTTCCAGAAAGTCGGCCCGCAAGGTGAAGACCAGCGTAAAGGCCGGTTGGCTGCGGTACTGCTGGCGGTCGATGATTTCAAAGAGCGCGTCCATAAAGTTGTAGCGTGTCTCCGGGTCGGGACAGAGGGTGTACAACTCTTCGAATTGATCGATGACCAACACCAGGTGGGCCGCTTTGGGACGGCCTCGGCCTGCCCCCTTCGTCCGCATCGCCGCATCGACCCTGTGCAAAATCCGGTCAACGATATCAACCAGGGTCAGGTCGCCCCGGCTCAGCCGCTCCGTAAGTCGCCGGGCCTCGACCAGTTGGTCAGTAATGGTCATCTCCGGCTCCAGCAGCGGCAGCAGGGTAACGGCCAGGCTTTGGAAGGGATCGCCGCCGGGCCGGAAATCCTCGATGATAAACGGTGCTGCATCGTCGCTCAAGCCATCGGCATCGCCGTTCATCCGGCGCAGTTGGGCTAGCAAACCGGCAAAAACCACCGATGATTTGCCGCTGCCCGACGGGCCAATCACGGCGACCAGCCCCCGGCTTTGCACGGCCTCAACCAGGCTGTGGGTGAAGCTTTCCCGGCCAAAGAAATAGGGCGCGTCTTCCTCAAGGAAGGCAAACAGCCCGCGATAGGGGCAGGGCGGGGGCGGGCCGGTCGGCACCGGCAGCGGTGTGGCTGGCGTCAGCGGCCGGTCGGCCATAATCGCTTCCAGTTCCGCGCCAACCAGCCGGACGCTGGGGATACGCTGTTCTCGCTCTTTGACCAGCATCCGGTAGACGAGATCGGCCAGAGCCGGTGGGATGTCGTTGCGGTACGGCGTAAGCTCAGGGGTCGGTTGGGTCATAATGGCCGAGAGGGTGGTGGTGATGGTTTCGCCTCGAAACGGCTGCTTGCCGGTCAACATTTCAAAGAGCAGCACGCCAAAAGCCCAGATGTCGGCCCGTTCGTCCAGCGTTTGGCCGTCGCAGCCTTCGGGGCTGAGGTAGTTGAGGGTACCAAACAGCAGACCGGTTTCGGTTACCTGCGAGCTGTCGCTGATACGGGCGGTGCCGAAATCGGTCAGGCGCGGCGTGCCGTCCGGCGTTAGCAGCACGTTGGCCGGTTTTAAATCGCGATGGATGATGCCCAGCCGGTGGGCGCGGGTCAGCGCGTCGGCCAAATCGAGGGCCATCTCCACGATTCGGCGGATGGGCAGCAGACCGGCCTGCCGGATTACGTCGTGCAGCGACCCCCCGGCCACGTGCTCCATGACGAGATAGTAGCGCCCGTCCTGTTCGGCAGTAGCCAGCAGCTTGACGATGTTGGGATGGTCGAGCTGGCGCAGCGCCTCACCTTCGCGCACAAAACGGGCCACCTGGTCGGGGTCGGTGGCTACAATCTCCGGCTTGAGCACTTTGATGGCTACGGCTTCGCCGCTGTGCAGGTCGATGCCCCGGTAAACGTTGCCCATTCCGCCCTGGCCGAGCAGACTCTTGGTCAGCCCTTCCGGCGTAAGCCCATCGATGATGCCGTATGTCTCAGCGATAACCTTGACGTTTTGGGTGGTCTCCTGCCGGATGCGCTCGTAGAGGGCGGTCGTTTCCGCTTCGGGCCGAACCTCCAATTCATCCTCCAGCAGTTCGCAACAGCTTTGATACTGCCGTATGGCCGCCGAACGGTTGCCGGACGCGGCGTACAGTTGCATCAGGCAGCGGTGGGCCGGTTCGTGCAGCGGGTCCAGGGCCAACCAGCGTTGGGCATAGGCAATCGCCGCGTCGAACTGCTCCTGAGCCTGATAGCTCTGAACCAGCTTTTCCAGAACACCGGCGAACACGCGGCGCAGCCCTTCTGTTTCAAAGCTTTGCCAATCGTCAAACTCCGCGCTGTCGGGCAGGGTAAAACCCTCCAAAAAGTCGCCCCGGTAGAGGCTCACCGCTGCGGCCAGGTCGCGCCGGCACTCCTCACAAAATTCATCTTCAGGATGGTCGTGGTCCTGCCAACTTTGGGCTAGCTGCCGGAACTGCTCGACATCGAGCCGGATGTTGGCCTCACGGTCCAGATCAACGCTGTCTCGTTCTATCAGCAGCCCCGCGCCGGCCAAACTTTTGTTGAGCGTGGACAGGGTTGTGCGCAGCACCGAACGGGCCTGCCGCGCTTTGGAGTTGGGCCACAGCAGCGCGGTCAACGCCTCGCGGCGGTGGGGCTGGCCGGTGACGGCCAGGTAGGCCAGCAAAGCCAGGCTCTTGCGCGTGCTCAACGTTAAGGGCCGGCCGTCTCGCTCCAGATGGGGCGGGCCGAGCAAGAATAATTTGAGTGAGGACATCGTTGTTTCTCCTTCTTGTGTTGTGGCGACTCAACTTTGGTAAAGAATAAGGCTGAGGCGAAGGCTAAGGCTAAGAAAAAGATGCTCGTTTTATGGTCTGATGGTTACCCAAAGGCAGTTTGCTGTTTCTTAGCGTCAGCTTACCCGTGGAGGCATCTCGTGCTGAAGCGATGCCTCCATCTTTGATATCGGTTGGTCTGCAGAAGGCGTTTGTGATCAGTAAAGTCTTTTGAGTTTTGCGCTAGGCAAGAAGTTGGCTTGAGGAAGACGAAATTGTGGCTGAGAGCGTGTGATTACGGTTGTTCATAGCAAAGAATCGCTTACAAATCAAATTTAAAGGCAACCGATTTGATTTTTTACGTTTTTTTAACGCTTTTTTTGACGCTCTTAGTGCGCCGGCTGGCTAAACTGAAATCAAACCGTAAAACAGTCCGGCCAGTCGGGGCCAATAAACCATCAAAGAGAGAGAGACTGGCCTCTCCTCACTACAAATAAGGAGCATAATAATGAAGAAGCTAAATATCGTATTAGTCAGCGTGGTAGGCTCTGTGGCGATAACACTCACGGCATGCATCGGTGGGGTAGCGCCGGAACCGGTCGAGGACGTTCCTGAACCGGCTGCGGTTGTCGAGCCTGACGTGCCATCGGAGTCAGCGGAGATGGCGGCTAACCCGGAGTTGATGGCCGCCGGCCGGTTTGCGGAAGGCGCGGAAGAAGAAACGTCAACCGGCTCAACCTTTTATGCCGCCAACCCGGAGTTGATGGCCGCCACCCGCAACACGGCTCCCACGGTAGGGGAGGAACCCTTATCCGGTTCAGCTTTCTTGGCCGCTAATCCGGAGGTGATGACGGCGCAGCGTTATGCCCCGGCAGAAACTATGACGGATTCCGAATACTATGCTAACAATCCTGAGGTGATGGCCGCACAGCGTTTTGCTGCCGATGCCGAATGATAAAATGAGTGGCGAGCAACAAAGAAAAAACGCCGGGGTCCCCCGGCGTTTTTTTATGGTACGTGCGCAGACCTGACAGGTTTTCGAACATAATCCCCGATGTAAGACCATTTACAAACGGACATGATTGTACGCCAATGTAGGTCGTGGAAAACCTGTCAGCTCTTGTCCGGGGATCTACGTCGCCACACCCTACAAACTCCACGTA
>JAGRBZ010000552.1 GCA_020433805.1 Anaerolineae bacterium | reverse complement strand
GAGTGAAGATGACAACGTACTGGTGCAAGGTATCACCGGCAGTCCATACGCGATTGGTTTCTTTGGCTATGCTTACTACCAAGAGAACGAAGGCGCGTTGAAAGCCTTATCACTTGGTGGTGTAGCCCCGACAGAAGAGAGTGCGGAAGACGGCAGCTACCCGCTGTCCCGCCCGCTGTTCATCTACAGTGATGCCACGATTATCGCTGAGAAGCCGCAGGTGGGTTCGTTCATCAACTTCTACCTGACGACCGTGAATGACGAAATCTTGGATGTGGGTTACTTCCCGGCCAGTGAAGCGGCTCTGGGTGATGCCAAAGCTAAACTCGGCGAAGCCTTGGATGCTGCTCCATAAATAAATAGGACAATTGCTAGAAAGCTAAAGCAGTAAAGATGTGGGAAGAGGTGTTTTGCGCCTCTTCCCACACAATGTAACCGTGAGTTGAAAGTAAGGGATGTGATCTGTTTTTTATCTTTATATAGAACATAAATAGGACTTATTCTTAATATTATTCAATTTTGATTTCGTTCTGTAAAATATAGTAAGATACTGTAACTCGCAGCAGTATTCTCTCCCTTTTTTAACTCACGATTAAAGTCGGACTTACGCAGTTCGTAGAACAATATTAAAGGGGCTGCATAGGGCCTTTATCTTATAAAGTATTCAGTTTTACGAGACGATACCAGTAAACAAATATGTTGGTTGGCTGGTTTAAGGGTTGGTTATCAACCAACGCTCAAACCAGCCAACGAATCTAACCAAAATTTTAGAGGAGGTTTGAACTTTATGGCAGTAGGGGCATCGAGTAGACCCGAAGTCACTTCACAAACCGAAGTTGATATTCAAACCCAACTTCGTAAACAGTCCCGTGTGGGCGAAACATTAATTGAAACGTTTCTGTTTGTTTGTGGCGCGATTTCAATCTTAACAACCGTCGGTATTGTTTTTGTCCTGGCAGAAGAGTCGCTGCTTTTCTTTACATCAGGTGAGGTGACTCTGTTAGAGTTCTTTACCGGTACCCAATGGCAGCCCGCTATCGGCCAATTTGGTATTTGGGCGTTGATGAACGCCACGTTTATGGTTACCACGATTGCCATGTTGGTGGCTTTGCCCTTAGGGCTAGCCGTGGCCATTTATTTGGCCGAATACGCTTCTGACCGGGTTCGAGGTATCCTCAAACCGGTATTGGAAGTATTGGCCGGTATTCCTACCGTTGTTTATGGCTACTTTGCCCTTACCTTTATGACGCCGGTTTTGCGCGGCATCTTTGGGGATGGCACGGTTCAAATTTACAACACCGCTTCAGCCGGTATTGTGGTGGGTGTTCTCATCTTGCCGCTGGTTAGTTCGATGGCGGAAGATGCGTTGAGCGCCGTGCCTGACTCGCTGCGGATGGCTGCGTTGGGTCTGGGGGCCACCAAGCTGGAAACGGCCGTTAAAGTTGTTTTGCCGGCAGCTACGTCCGGTATTGCCGCCGCTTTTATCGTGGCGATTTCCCGCGCCATCGGTGAAACGATGATTGTGGCGATTGCCGCCGGGGCCGGTCCGAACTTTACCTTTAACCCCTTCAACGCTGCCGAAACGATGACCGGACACATTGTACGGATCAGTGGCGGCGACTTAAGCTATGACTCCATCGACTATAACAGTATCTTTGCTATCGGTTTAATGTTATTTGTACTTACCCTTATTCTCAACATCATTAGCCGCTACGTAGTCGCTCACTTCCGGGAGGAATACGAATGAGCCAAGATGTTCAATCCTACGAACAATCCTTCTATCCTGAGGGCGATGATCTTAAAAAGTTTATCGAAAATCGAAAACGGGGCGGTTTAGCCTGGCGTATCTCTTTTCAGATTGCCACCATTATCGCTATTCTCGCTTTGTTAGCGCTGCTATACAACATTATCAACGGCGCGTTTGGCTATGTGGTCGTTCAAAACGCCGTCGATCCGGACAGCCTGGTGCTGGCGATGGAAGAGAACCAGATGCTATCGGCTTCGAACACCGTTTCGAGCGAAGATGACAATGATCTGGTCGACGGCATCGCCGACAGCCCCTATGCCATCGGGTTTTTTGGATATGCCTATTACAGTGAGAACAGCGACAAACTAAAAGCGATTTCTGTAGATGGCCACATGCCGTCTCTAGAGAGCGCCGAAAGTGGCGACTACCCGCTCTCCCGCCCGCTCTTTATTTATTCATCGCCGGAAATTATGCAAGACAATGCAGCGGTCGGCACGTTTATCAACTACTATCTCAATAACGTCAACGATGCGATTGAAGAAGTCGGCTACTTCCCCATCTCCGATGAACTGTTGGGCGAGGCAACCGCCGCCTGGTCTGAAGCGGTTGGTGAGCAGGCCGAAACGTATCAATCTTACATTGATGATCCCTCTGCGGTCAGCGATCAAGATCTTAGCGTGGCCGGAAGTTCGACCGTATATCCCCTAACTCGCCAAATGGCTATTCAATTCCGCCGCGCCGGTTTTCAAGGCGGCATCGATTTACAGCAGACCGGTACAACCGCCGGCTTTAGAGTCTTTTGCGAAGAGAGCGGAACAGACATTGTCGACGCCAGCCGTCCGATTAATCGGGCTGAAGTTGAAGCCTGTGACAGCAGCGATCGAACGCCCGTTGAATTTCGGGTAGGTACCGATGCCTTGGCGATGGTGGTTAGCTCGGAAAATACCTTCCTTGATAATGTAACCCAAGACGAACTGCTTCAAATCTTTACCGATGCCGAAACCTGGTCGGAGGTTAATGCCGACTGGCCGAACGAGCCGATTGAACGGTTTATCCCCGGCGCCGACAGCGGCACGCTCGACTTCTTTGCCGAAACGGTCTTTGCCCGGGAACTGGAAGAGCTAACCGAAGCGGAATTGATCGAAATTTTAGAAGCCAATTTGTCAGCCGGTTTGTTACGCCGCTATGATGCTGAAGCGCCGCTGGCCGAACGCACCCAGGCTGATTTGGTCGACTTGACACTCGAACGGGTGGTTGAACAGCGCGTGGTTCGCTCTTGGAAGATGACCGAGTCGCTGTTAAATCAGGATGAAATTTACGAGATTGCCGCCGGAATTGCCCAATCTGAAGTTCAGTGGCGTAGCTGGTTAACGCCTGCATTTTTGATAACGCCGCAGTCAAGTACGCCGGAACTGGCCGGTATTCGCACGGCCTTTTTTGGTACGTTGTGGGTTATCTTCATCACCATTTTAGTGGCCCTGCCCATTGGCGTAGGAGCCGCGATTTACCTGGAAGAGTACGCCATTATGGTCTCTAATCCCACGCTGAAGCGCATCAACAGCATCATCCAAACCAACATCAACAACCTGGCCGGTGTGCCTTCTATCATCTACGGGATATTGGGGCTAGCCATTTTTGTGCGGGCCTTGGAACCGATTACCAGCGGTACGTTGTTTGGGGCTGCCGACCCCACGACCGCCAACGGTCGAACCATTGTTTCGGCCAGTTTAACCCTGGCGCTCTTGATTTTGCCGTTGATTATCATCAACGCCCAAGAGGCCATTCGGGCCGTACCGAATTCACTGCGCCAGGCCGGTATGGGGCTGGGTGCCACCCGCTGGCAAACCATCTGGAGCCACGTGCTGCCCAATGCCATTCCCGGTATTTTAACCGGTAACATTCTCGCGATGTCGCGCGCTATCGGTGAAACCGCGCCCTTGGTGGTCATCGGTGCTTCCACTTTTATCACGGTCGATCCAACCGGCCCCTTCGCCAAGTTTACCGTCTTACCTATTCAAATCTATCAATGGACCGCTCGCCCGCAGGATGAGTTCCGTAATATCGCGGCAGCGGCTATCATCGTTCTACTTATTTTGCTACTTACCCTAAATGCATCGGCGGTGTTAATGCGCAACCGCTTTAGTCGGAGGTTATCATGAGCGCAAACGGATCCATGACAAATGGAAAATATGCCCTGGAACTTCAGGATGTTCACTGTTACTACGGGAGCTTTCGGGCTGTAAAGGGCGTCAACTTAAAACTGGAAGAGAAAAAGATTACGGCCTTCATTGGCCCGTCCGGTTGCGGCAAAAGTACCGTCCTGCGGGCGCTTAACCGCATGAACGACCTTATTCCCGGTGGTCGGGTTGAGGGGCGTATCTTGTTTCGCGGTAAAAACCTATACGATAATGATGTTGATCCTGTTGAGGTTCGACGTCGCATCGGCATGGTTTTCCAAAAACCAAACCCGTTTCCTAAGAGCATTTACGAAAACATTGTCTGGGGCGCTAAAATTAACGGCTATAAAGGTAACCTGGATGAACTGGTTGAGCAATCACTGCGTTCTGCCGCTCTGTGGGAGGAAGTGAAAGACAAGCTCGACCAAAGCGGTCTGGGCCTTTCCGGCGGGCAGCAGCAGCGCCTGTGTATTGCCCGCGCTATTGCGACCCAGCCCGAAATCATTCTGATGGACGAGCCGTGTTCTGCGCTTGACCCCATCGCCACCCTCAAGATTGAAGACCTCATGCGTGAGTTGGTTAAAAATTACACCATCGTCATCGTCACCCATAACATGCAGCAGGCCGCCCGTGCTTCGGACTACACAGCCTACTACTTAATGGATAAAAGCGACAGGGCGGGTGAATTGGTGGAATACGGCGTAACCGACCAGCTCTTCACCAACCCTAAAGACAAGCGCACCGAAGATTACATCACCGGACGTTTTGGCTAAAATATTTCTGACAGTGCGACACTAGAGGCGGAGAAATCCCTATCGAGACCGATTTATAGCGGTCAAGGGGATTTCTCTCCCTGTGTTATTTGTGATGGCTGAGAAATTGGCCTTCTGATTGGATGCTTCTATGCGTTAAGACGTCCGATCACGATCGCGATCAAAGGTTCTGCCGCTCTAGACCATACGATCACGATCACGATCAAAGGTTCTGCCGCTCTAGACCATACGATCACGATCGCGATCAAAGGTTCTGCCGCTCT
>JAGRBZ010000551.1 GCA_020433805.1 Anaerolineae bacterium | reverse complement strand
CACCGGCCCATAGCCGCCCCCATTGGCCACCGGCGCATTGTGCCAGGTGATGCGGAACAGGTTGAGCGGGTTGACATCCCACAAACCAACCCCTTTTAAGGCCCCTACAATATTTTCGGGAACGCGCTGGGGATGGCGCTGCTGTTCGAAGGTAGGGATGATGATATTACGCTCCTTAGCACGCTTAATCGAACGCTCCAGAGCTTCTTCGTGAATGGTTAAATCAATCATGGTATGATCCTTGTAATATAGGTGACAGTTGCTGAAATTAGTGCGTAGTTCGTGGTGCGTATTGACCAGTTTTAACTACGAACTACGCATTACGCACTATCAAAACGAAATTATCTGTTCCAACGCCGCCAGGTTTGGCTCGACACGTTGGGCTTGGGTGCCGACTTGCTCAACCGCTTTCATGGCGCTGGCGACATCTTTGAGGCCGTTGCCGGTGTTGATGACCACAATCCGCTCGTTGGGCGAAACCAGACCGTCGTTGACAGCTTTGATTAAACCGGCGTAGGCTGTTGCACCGGCCGGTTCGGCAAAGATGCCGGTTGGGCGAGCGAGAGCCGGAATGGCGGCTAAAATTTCTTCGTCGGTAACGGAAATAAAGGCTCCGTGCGTTTCCTTCACAGCGCGCATCGCTTTGAGACGGTCGCGCGGCAGTCCGGCGCTGATGCTGTCGGCAACGGTGGTGGCTTTGATGGGCGGTTTGGTCAGTACATCGTCGTCGTTTTTCCAGGCTTCGTACAAATAAGCGCTGCCCGCTGCCTGGATGCCCATCAGCTTCGGCATATGCGTAATCCAGCCCAACTCGAGCAAATCCTTCAAGCCCTTGTGAACGCCGCCGATAATGCAGCCATCGCCGACGCTCACAAAAATGCGGTCGGGCGCCTGCCAGCCGAGCTGCTCGCAAATTTCGTAGCTGACCGTCTTTTTGCCTTCAGTCATGTAGGGATTGTAGCCGGTGTTGCGATTATACCAGCCGTATTTGGCGGCGGCCTGGAGGCACAGTTCAAAGGCATCGTCATAACTGCCTTTAACCAGCATGACCTGAGAGCCAAAGACCAAAAGTTGAGCGATTTTGGCCTGCGGCGCAGTCTCGGGTACGAAAATAATATTCGGCTGACCGACGCTGGCGCACAGTCCGCTCAGTGCTGCTGCGGCGTTTCCGGTGCTGGCGACAGCAATCATCTCGGCCTGCTGTTCCTGCGCTTTGATTACTGCGATGGCACTGGCTCGATCTTTGAATGAAGCTGTTGGCAGGCGACCGTCATCTTTGACCCAAAGTTGCTCTAAGCCCAATTCAGCGGCAAGCTGCCGGGTGCGGTACAGGGGTGTCCAGCCGACCGTTAGTGGCGGTACTTTGCTGTCTCGTTTGATCGGCAGCAGCGGTTTATAGCGCCAGATCGAGTTGTTGCTATTATACAACAAATCGCCCTGGCTAATGCGTCGACCCATAAGATCGTAGTCGTACTCGACATCGACAATGCCTTCGGTACCGTGATCGGGGCAGACATAGTCGATTTCGTCCGGCGCATAGGTTTTGCCGCAAATGAGGCATTTGAGGTGAAGAATGTGGTCAATTGTGTTTTGCTTAGACATAGGTTTACATCCGGTAGTGCGTAGTGCGTATTTAGGATTTTTTCTACGAACTACGAACTACGTACTACGTACTACGTACTATTTTGTTATCCTCGTACCTGTCTCGCCGACCACTGCCCGCTCGATGTTTTCCGGGTTGGTAATGATGGCTTCCTGACCGCCATTTTCCAAATACTCAACAACGGCCTGGATTTTAGGGGCCATGCTGCCTTTGGCAAAGTGGCCGCCGGCTTGTAAGTATTCCTTTGCTTGAGCCAGCGTTAAGTGATCGAGCCAGGTTTGGTTCCGTTTGCCGAAGTTAAGGGCCACTTTTTCAACGCCGGTGCTGATGATAAACAGATCGGCTCCCAGCGATGTTGCCAACAGGGAGGCCGCCAGGTCTTTGTCGATGACGGCCGCGATGCCGGTTAGGTTGCCCTGTTCATCGGCGACTACGGGAATACCGCCGCCCCCAGCCGCAATTGTGACGATGCCGGTGGCGATCAAATCTTTGATGATTGTTTCTTCGACAATGCGTAGCGGACGGGGCGACGGCACTACCCGCCGCCAGCCGCGTCCGGCATCTTCCATCACTTCCCATCCTTCCTGTTGGCGGCGCATGGCCTGCCCTTTGGTCATAAAAGAGCCGATGGGTTTGGATGGATTTTGGAAAGCGGAGTCAGCCGGATCGACCTCGACTTGGGTAACGACCGTGACGGCTTGCTTGTTGATACCTAACTGTCGAAAGTAGTTATACAGATTTTGCTGTAAGGCATAGCCGATAGCCCCTTGGGTGTCGGCACCGCAGACATCGAGCGGTACTTCATGTAATTCGTGGGCAGCCAATTCCGAGCGACGCAGTATAAAACCGACTTGCGGCCCGTTGCCATGCCCAATAGCCACGTTCCAGCCATTTTGAATGAGATGAGCGATATGGAGAGCCGTCTCGCTCGCTGCCTGATACTGGTCAGGAACCGTTTTGTGTTTTGAGTCTTTAATCAATGAATTTCCGCCAATCGCAATGACGGCAATTTTGTTGGGCATGGAGTGTTTGTCTCCTGATGTGTTAAAGGATAGAAAAAGGCTAAGGCTGAGGCTAAGAATTAGAGACTGGAGATTAGAGACTAGAGATTAGGAGATTATGTTGATATGAGGAGCGAAGCATCCTCAGATGCGAAGCGGTTTTTACCCCGCCGTTTGCATCTGAGGATGCTCACTCCGCTCCCGTCTCATTCATAACCTGCGCCTTGCGCTTTATTAGCTCATGGTTAAAGCCATAACCGCTTTTTGGGCGTGTAGGCGGTTTTCGGCTTCATCGTAAACGACCGATTGGGGGCCGTCGATGACGCCGTCGGTGACTTCGATGTTACGGTCGGCGGGGAGGCAGTGCATGTAGATGGCGTCGTCTTTGGCCAGGGCCATACGGCGTTCGTCGGTAATCCAATCGACATACTTTTTGCCGATTTCGACGCTCTCGGCTTCGTCTTCGGTGGTGACCCAGCAGCCCCAGCTTTTGGGGTAGAGGATGTCGGCGTCTTTGAAGCCGGCGTCCATATCGTCCATAATTTCAAAGCTGCCGCCGGAGGCTTTGGCGTTATCGGCAGCCTGCTGAACGATATCGGGCATCAGCTTAAATTCCGGCGGATGAACCAGACGGACGTTCATGCCATAACGTGACATCAGCAAAATGAGGCTCTGCGGCACGCTGAGCGGCTTTTGGTAGCTGCTGGCGTAGGCATAGCTTACGGCGATGGTCTTGCCGCGCGGATCGCCTTTTTTCTCGATGATGGTCATCAGGTCGGCCAGAATTTGGAAGGGGTGGTAGACATCGCACTGCATGTTGAGAATCGGCACGCGGCTGGCCTCGGCCACTTCGGTGATGTACTTGTTGCCGAAGTTCCAGTCACACTGGCGAATGGCGATGCCGTCGAAGTAGCGCCCGTAAATTTCGCCGATCTCTTTGGCCGTGTCGCCGTGGCTAATTTGGGTTGTGGTGCTGTCGATAAACGCGCCGTGGCCGCCAAGCTGGGCGATACCGGCCTCAAAGCTGGCGCGGGTGCGAGTGCTGGTGAAGAAAAAGAGCATCGCCAGCACTTTATCACGCAGATAGGCGTGGTCGCGGCCAACCGCCCGCGAGCGTTTTAAATCAAGAGCTAGATCCAGGATGGTATCGACTTCGTCTTTGGTCCATTCCTGGGTGGTAATCATGTCTTTGCCACGAAGGTGGGTTTGCATAATGAGTTCTCCTTATTAAGGGGTTTTGTTTTTGAGGCTAAGGCTAAGGCTAAAGTAAAAAATATCTGAGTATATCCCACATAGCGTGATACATATAGAACATCTGGATCACGTCAAGCGGGATATACTGAAATATCTTTCCTTAGCCTCAGCCTTAGCCTTAGCCTTTTTCTAACGTGCGAATAATGGCGTTTAATTCGCTGATGATCTTTTTGCAACGAACTATTACGTTGTCGCGAGTTTTTTCGTTAATGTAAGTTAGGCCGTGGCTAACTAGAATTTGGCTCATAAGTTCATAAACGCTGCCTCTTGAAATTTTGTAGAAACGAGGTTTTGTCTTTGGCCTCGTATCGTCCAAAACCTTCGGCAATATTATGAACTATCGAATTGGCTGCGCGTCGAATGTCGGAGATTAAACCAAAACGTTCGTCAGAGGGAACCCTTTTGGTCATCTTGTAAATGTCTAGTACAAGTTGAAATCCTGTTTGCCAAACCGGCATCTTAGTGAAATCTTCATAACTCATAGGGGACTCCGAGTAGGTTTTATTAAGGTCGAGCCTAACTCAGCTTTTTCTTAGCCTTAGCCTCAGCCTTAGCCTTACTACTTCATCCCCCAATTGTAACCGAAATTTATTCCTCCTTCAACACCACCGGCAGCAACGCATAGAACTCGGTGGCTTTGACGACTTCATCCAACGGAACGCTATCGAGCGTGGTGTGGGCGACTCTTTCGTCGCCGGGGCCAAAGCCGATGGAAGGGATACCGGCTTTACCGGCCCAATAGGTGGCGTTGGTGCTGAACTCCCAGCGACCGGTCGGCGCGTCAGATAAGCCGATAGCCTGGCGGGTTTTTTGACCGGCCTGAACATAGGGGTGATCATCATCGTGGGCCCAGGCGGGAAAATATTTGTCGACAGGGAAGACGAAACCGGTGTAGCTGGGTTCATCGTAGAAGAGTGGTTCGATGGCGAAATCGGCTTTGTGTTCGGCGGGGATGAGCGACGCGAGTTGGGCGATGACGCCTTCTTGGGTTTCGCCGAACGTCATGCGGCGGTCGATGAAAATGGTACACTCGTCCGGCACGGCGTTGATCGAGACGTTGCTGGTTTTGATGTCGCTGACGGTGATTTTGCCGTGTCCCAGAAACGCATGGTCGCCCAACTCCGGCTCCAGGTTGCTGATGGCCTCGAT
>JAGRBZ010000550.1 GCA_020433805.1 Anaerolineae bacterium | reverse complement strand
TGGCGATGGCTATCGGCCGATCGCCACAGGTTGACTACTGTGGCCGGAACCACACGACCTTGGGTATATAGCTGCCGCACCTTGCGCAAGTTGCGCCAGCGCGTTGGTAGCAACACCAGCCCAATGATCAGCATCACCACCCCCAATCCGGCAAATAACAGCAGGGGTTTAAACGGAGAGATAAAGTACGGTTCTAAAACGGAAATCTCCGGATCGTAAGCTACATACCGTACTGGTATGACTTCTCCTGAGACCATAGGCCGAACGCGGTTGAGCGGAATAGCGTGTTGGCCTGTATAAACCGTTGCCTCATCTGTACTAAACTGAAAAATGTGCGAAACCCACAGTGGCCCGGAGTCTTGCCTCAAAATCTGGCCCGATGTCACCACCCCCGACTGTTTAAGCTGCCAATAGCGATACCAATCCGGCCCCAACGTAAAGGCGCACAGCATCAGCATGACCAGGCTGCCTACCGTCCAGACGGTGCAAAAAACCAGCAGCATACTCTCCAACGAGCCGTCGGAGGGAAGGTGCGGTTTTGGGCGTGGCAGCGACTCAAACGTGTTCATCTTCCTTACCAATTCTGCAAAAAAGATTTACTGTACAAGGGACTGAAAACGGGCATCGGCCCGAATGGTTTCAAAGTCGGGATCGGTCCGGGCCTGGCGTAGATCAATCCCTCTCTCACGCGCTTGCTGTAAATGATTGATAGCTTCATCAACCCGTTGTTGTCCGGCCAATAGGCACGCCATATTATAGAAAGTCGTACCGTCCTGTGGGTCGAGTTCCACCGCCGCCTGGTAGTCGGCCAGCGCGGCTTCGGCTTGGCCCAGATGATGGTAGGCCGTGGCCCGGTTGTAGTAAGCCGTCGCGGCTGACGGATTGTGGTTAATGACGGCATTGTAATCGGCGATGGCTTCGTCAAAGCGACCTTGCTGCATCAATACATAGCCTCGCTTCAATAAAATCGACTCTTTCTCCATACCCAGCCGCATAGCTTCGCCGTAATCGGCCAACGCCTGGTCAACATCGCCCAGTTTCAGTGCCACATCGCCGCGCCCGACAATGGCCGGAGCCAGGGTGTCGTCTAATCGCACAGCTTGGTCGAAGTTAACCCAGGCTCGCTTATCATCACCTTGCCGGCTGTAGACCAGCCCTCGCCCCAGCGCCGCCCGAGGATCGCGGGCATCATAGCGGATGGCTTTGGCAAAATCGGCCAGTGCTGCCTCGTCATTATTGAGGTAATAGTAGGCCAGCCCTCGGCTGAGATAATTCTCTGCATCATCCGGCTTCAACCCGATGGCTTCGCTCAAATCGGCGGCGGCGGCTTCGTACTGACCTTGCTGATAATACAGCAGCCCGCGCCCGGTAAATGCTCGCGACTCGCGGGGCTTTTTGGCTAACGCTTCATTATAATCGGCCAACGCGCTCGCTGTATCACCAACGGCCACGTAGCATCTGGCCCGGTTGAGATAAACCACCACATCATCAGGATCTAACGCAATGGCGGCGGTATAGTCGGCAATCGCCCCGACGTAATCCTCGCGGTTGGCTCGGATACCGGCTCGACCGTATAGCGCCGCGACATCGTTCGGCTCCACTTGCAAAATAGCTTCGAAATCGGCCAGGGCTAACTGCTCTTGTCCCATCTCGGCATAGGCTTTGCCCCGATTGTAAAAGGCGCTGATGTAGTGGGGATCGAAGCGCAGCGCTCGACTGTAGGCTGCCGCTGCCTGGGTGTACTGCTCTTGCTGAAAAAAGACGTTGCCCTGACCCACGTACGCTTGGCTATGCTCCGGGTCGAGCCGAATAGCTTCATTATAATCATCCAGAGCCTGGTCATAATAACCCATCCGGCGATAAAGATTGCCGCGCTGGTAATACGTATCGCCCTCGTCAGGCAGCAGCCGGATTGCCTCTCCGTAATCGGCAATGGCGGCCTCGTATTGACCGGCTTCAGCATAGGCATTGCCCCGGTCGTAGTAGGCTTCGCCATCAGCCGGATTGTTGTCGATGCGTTGTGTATAATGGGCAATCTGTTCTTCGTTGTTGGTCATGGTGGCTTCCCTTGCTTGGTCATCGCGATGGTAAGTCGCCAAATATCTTTCGCCGCAGAGAATGAAACAACCCTTACGATAGGAGGCTCAACTACGATGACGGATCGTCGTTTTGTGCCCAAGCTTGATCCACTGCCTCACGGGTTACATCATAGCCAAAACCCCGTCGGCTGAGAAAGCTCATAGCCTTACGCTTGAATGTTTCCTCATCAAGTCCCTGCCACTGGCGCAGCTTTTTTTCTAATGCTTGCCAGGCCATGGCTTCTTCGTCAACATCTTCCAGTGCGTTCTCAATCGCAGCGTCGCTCAAGCCTTTCTGGCGCAGTTCATAACGCAAGGCTCGTGCTCCTTTTGGTTTCAACCGCTCCCGGTTCTCTACCCAGCTTTGGGCAAAGGCCGTATCATCGATCAGCCCCTCTTCGGCCAGCTTCTCAACCGTATCAGCGATAACGTCCGGTGTATATTTCTTGTCCCGCAGATAACGTTCGATCTCTATCCGACTCCGTGCCCGAAAGCTAAGATAATTGAGAGCACGTTGATAAGCCTTGTTTCGATCATCCTGCTGCTGTAGCTGTTCGATCTCGGCATCACTGAGAAACTGCCCCTTCTTTAACTCCAAAGCTACGGATAGCATCACGCCGAAGGCAAACTTCTCGTCAAGGTAAACGTTAACCCGCTCTTTATTGCGTTTTTGTATTTCTAATTTGGTAATAGTTCCCGACATTAAGAGACATGATAATGAGCCACAGGGAAATGTCCAAATAAGATCACCTTCTGCATGAAAGGGTGATGGTTTTTGCGTCAAATGCGGCTCAAGAGCGGTGTGAAGCACCTTTAAACGAAATCAAAGACAATTTTTTCGCTGTAGACTTTGTTTTCTACTGTTCTACATACTTTGTATGTAAACTCACTAAAAGTTGCACACAATAATAACAGACATCTATGCCCTATAGCGCTATACTGCTAACATTATTAAGGAATGTGCGTTTCATACTAAAAACACAAGCTATCGAATAGGTGAATGCCATCAATGACAGCAAACTATAAGCTGTACAAAAGCAATGGTAGCGGTACTAAAAAGTATTACGCTAAGATCCATTACGATCAGGTGATGACAGAAGAAGATATTATCGATGAGATGATAAAAGGGTCGCCCTTCTCTAAAGAAGTAACGCAGGCCATTCTTTGCCGCTATCACGATATTATCAATGATGCAGCCCGAAATGGAAAGCAAGTAGTCACTCGCAGCGCTTGCTATGGTCTCGACATCAAAGGGGTTTTTAATGGGCCGACTGACCAGTTTGATGCCAGTCGCCATGAGGTTGTAGCGAACGTACAACCTGGCTTGGACTTTAAAGCGGTTGTTAGCAGTGGAGTTCCTATTGAAAAAGGAGAACCCCAGCAAAAACTACCGGAATTAGATGTGTATACCAATCTTTATAATGGTTCACCCGATACGGAACTATCAACCGGTCACCACGCACGTATTTTAGGCAATCGCCTTTGGTTTGATGTAAATGACCCGCAACAGGGGCTGTTTATTATACCCCTTAGTTCTACCGGCATTCTTAATGTCAACGACGCAGTAAAGGTTGAGGAATTTACTCGCGTCACGTCTAACGAAATTGTTTTTCGCGTTCCCGATGATCTTTTCCCCGGTATCTACAAGCTAGAAGTGCGGGTCAAATATGGCAAGCGTAATCTGTACACCGGCGAGTTAGAAGACGTGCTTACGGTTATCTAAACACACCACTTTAATTAACTTCGTATAAAAATCATGGATAATAGTGTCCATGGTTTTTTAGTTTTTTACATCTAAAAATGAATAATTGTTTCTTGAATAGTGTTTATGTAGAAAAAAAGTAGTATTTATCTGATTTTTTCAACTATTTTCTAATACAATTCAATGCTAAATGGTATTCAGTTATTACAGATACCTATGAGGTTTACCCTTATAATGGTTATTGCAACCCAGTACAAAATTGTTCACCGGACAGTTTGATAGGGGTTTATAATCTAAAACCTTTATTAAATACATCCGTTGCCACCTACCCACCCACCCGTTTAAGTTAATTTTTTATTATGAGGAGACGAACACCCATGAGTGCATTTTATAAGCTCGGTAAGCCGCGTTCTAATGGTAATTCTAAGTCGTATCGGGCTGGGGTTCAATATACAAAGGTGTTAACTGAAGAAGACATCATCGATATGATGATCCTGGAGGGTTCTCCTTGCTCTAAAGCTGATACCCAAGCCATATTGGAAAAATATTACACCATGATTAATCGGGCGGCATGTAACGGCTGGCAAGTTGTTACCCGCAATGCTCGCTATGGTTTTGCAATCAAAGGCGATTTTTATAGCCCCCATGACGAATTTGATCCGAAACGCCATCAAATTGTAGCACGGATACAACCTGGTTCCGACTACAAAGAGACGGTTGAGACGGGAGTAAATGTAAAAAAGTTGACGAACGCAAAAAAACGACCGGACTTGGACGTTTATGCTAATCTGTCTGTCGAGGCACAAGATACAGAATTAACACCCGGTCGTATGGCTTGTCTTTTTGGACATCATCTACGTTTTGACCCACGCGACGCGGAACAAGGCTTGTTTATTGTACCGCACGATGATGACGCTATAACAGCCGGTTCTGAACAAGATGTTCGTGTTGATGAAGTTGTCAATATTACGCTTCGAGAACTGACCTTTATTGTGCCTAATCATTTACAGCCGGGTAATTACAAATTGCAAGTGCGCGCCAAGTATGGTAAGAACGGTAAAAGTGTGCTGCGTAGCGGCGAGCTTCACGATATTCTAACAGTCGCTTAATAGTTATTCCATCTCGATCGCGCCCAGCGCTAGTAAGTTTGTGCGCTGGGCCTCGGTCAGACCCTTGATGCCGGTGATGTTGAGCCGCTCATAGGGCCGGTCGCGCCGCAGAGTTTGCAAATGCTCGCCGCTGACTGAGTCCCAGAGCATAACGGCTCCATC
>JAGRBZ010000549.1 GCA_020433805.1 Anaerolineae bacterium | reverse complement strand
TGGTTGCGAGCCGTGGTCTTTTTTACCGGACTGCTTGCCAGCGGTGCTGTCTTTTTTTTCTATGGTCCCTGGCTTTTTGCAGTCAGTCTGATAGTCTCGACCGTGTTGTTTAGTCTCGCGGTTTATGCCCACCAGCGGATTGAGCAAGCCGTAACACGACACCGTAGCTGGCGCGACATCAAGCGTACCCACATCGCCCGAATGCAGCTCGACTGGGCCAACATACCCTATCTCTCGCAGCGACAACCGCGTTTCGAGCACCCCTTTGAGGCTGATCTCGATTTATTGGGTGAGCGCTCGGTTCACCAACTGCTCGACACCACGGTTTCGCTGGAGGGTAGCCAACGTCTACGAGCCTGGTTGACCGACCCCGCGCCGGAACTAACGCAGATTATCCGCCGGCAGGAAATTGTCAAAGAACTGCTGCCACGCTATTTGTTTCGCCATAAACTGATTCTTAATGCGACAGCAGCAGCCAATACAGCCAAAATATGGAACGCTCAGCGGCTACTGACCTGGCTGGAGCAACCGGCAGACAGGTCTCTAAGTTTGTGGATCATTGTCGCCGGCGGGCTGGTGGTTGCTAATGCTGTCCTATTTTTGCTAAATTATCTAGGTGTTATTCCTGCGCTTTGGCAGGTAACACTGGTGCTTTACATTGGTCTGCTTTTCTTCAAATCCAATATCACAAAAGAGCTTTTTCATGAGGCGCTCGCTTTACAAGATGCCCTTAAACAGCTCGATGCCGTATTTCGGCAGTTAGAGAACTATTCATATCGGTATACTCCGCATTTGAAAGCCCTATGCGCGCCGTTTTTTGAGGAAAACAATCAGCCCTCGCAACATATTGGCCAGATTAATCGTGTGGTCGTGCTGGCCGGGCTGCGGGAGAACCCATTTGTGTGGCTACTGCTCAATCTGGTTTTTCCGTGGGACTTTTTTGTCGCTTATCGCCTTGATCGGGTTAAGGCAAGGATGGCCCGGCCCGCTCCACACTGGCTCGACGCCTGGTTTGAGCTTGATGCTCTTAGTGCACTGGCTAACTTTGGTTATCTTAATCCCGCCTACACCATGCCGGATGTTGTCGAGATCCAACAGGCGCAGCAAAATAACGCCATTTTTCAGGCTATCGGGTTGGGGCATCCGCTATTACCAGAAGCGGATCGTGTTTGTAATAACTTCACCATCGACACTTTGGGTGATATTGCCATTATTACCGGCTCGAATATGTCGGGCAAAAGCACATTTTTGCGGACGATTGGTGTTAACCTGGCCTTAGCGTATGCCGGTGGCCCGGTCTGTGCTGCGCAGCTTCATACCGCTCTTTTCCGGCTGTTCACCAGCATCAAAGTGAGCGATTCGGTAACAAGTGGCATTTCCTATTTTTATGCCGAGGTTAAACGATTAAAAGCGTTGCTGGATGAACTGGAGCGTGATGATCCCCTGCCGCTGTTTTTCTTCATCGACGAAATTTTTCGGGGAACCAACAACCGTGAGCGTTTGATCGGTAGTCAATCGTATGTGCAGGCTTTGGCAGCCCGGCGTGGTGTGGGACTCATTTCTACCCACGATTTAGAGCTGGTCAAGCTGGCTGATGACGAGCCGGCTATCAGCAACTATCATTTTCGCGATGATGTGACTGAAAACCGTATGGTATTTGATTACACGCTGCGACCGGGACCGTGTCCCACCACAAATGCACTTAAATTGATGGCGCTGGAGGGTTTGCCGGTGAGGGAGAGCGATTGATAAAGGAAGGATTATCGCCTTCTCTTCGAAAAACCCGTAGGGCAAACTTAAGTTTGCCCTACGGATTTTTAACAAATTTAGCCTTACAAACCCTGCTTGGCCTCGACAGCGGCACGAATTCGGTCGATAAGATCAGGGAGTGCCATTGCCCCCAACTCCTCTTCCGTTCGCAGCCGCACCGATACGGTCTCACTTTCCAGTTCGCGATCACCAACAATCAGCATATATGGTGTTTTCTGTTTTTGCGCCTGTCGAACTTTTTTCGAAATTCGGTCGCCAGAGTCATCGACCCCCACCCGGAACCCGGCCTCCTTTAGCTGCTGCGCCACCTGATGGGCATACGCATTGTGGCGATCGGCAATAGGCAGCAGCGTGATTTGCTGCGGTGATAACCACACCGGAAACGCGCCGCCGTAATGCTCGATGAGGATGCCGAAGAAGCGCTCCATGCTGCCGAACAAGGCCCTATGCAGCATAAAAGGCCGATGCTGCTCGCCGTCTTCGCCCACATAAGAAATATCGAACCGCTCAGGTAGGTTGAAGTCGAATTGAATGGTGGAGATTTGCCACTCGCGACCCAGCGCGTCCTGAACGATCACGTCGATTTTGGGGCCGTAGAATGCTCCGCCGCCTTCGTCGACGCCGTATGGGAGGCCGGCTCGCTGCAACACTTCTTCCAGACCGGCTTCGGCCACGCGCCATTGTTCGGGATCGCCCACTGATTTTTCCGGTTGCGTGCTGAGATAGGCCTTGAAATCTGACAGTCCGAAAGCCCGCAAGATGTTCAGACAGAAATTGAGCACAAAATCAAGCTCATCACGCATTTGATCAGGGCGGCAGAAGTGATGGGCATCGTCTTGGGTGAAGCCGCGAACCCGCAGCAGTCCGTGCAGTACACCGCTGCGCTCGTAGCGGTAAACCGTACCTTTTTCGGCAAAGCGCAGCGGCAGGTCACGGTAAGAGCGAATTTGGCTTCTGAAGATCTGGACATGAAACGGGCAGTTCATGGGTTTCAAGTAATACTCTTGCCCTTCAATATCCATGGCCGAATACATGTTTTCATTGTAGAAATCGAGATGACCGCTGGTTTTCCACAGCGTCGATTTGCCGATATGGGGTGTAAATACAAAGTCGTAGCCACCCTGTTCGTGTTCGTCACCCCAATAATCTTCGGCCAGTTTGCGGACCAGACCGCCTTTAGGGTGCCACATTATCAGCCCCGGCCCAACCTCATCGCTCGTGCTGAACAGATCAAGCTCACGGCCCAAAACACGGTGGTCTCGTTTCTTAGCCTCTTCCAGCTTCCACAGATACGCCGTTAGTTCCTCTTTTGTAGGCCATACCGTACCGTAAATGCGCTGAAGCTGCGGACGTTTTTCATCGCCGCGCCAGTAGGCTCCGGCTATCGTCATTAGCTTTAATGCCGATCGATTGACCTGACCCGTATGCTCGACGTGCGGGCCGCGGCACAGATCGGTAAACGTATCTTGCGTGTAGAGTGAAATTTCCGGATTTTGGCCGGTCGGCTGGCCGTATTCATCAAAACCGCCCTGATCCAGACCGTCGATCAATTCCAACTTGTAGGGCTGGTCGTGAAAGTGCTCGCGGGCCTCCTGGGCCGAAATCACCCGTTTTTCAAAAGGATGTTTACCCTTGATAATCTGTTTCATCCGCTTTTCGATATTTTTTAGGTCCTCGGGGGTGAGGTTACGCGGCAAATCGAAGTCGTAATAAAAACCATCATCGATAGGTGGCCCGATAGCCACCTTGACCTCGCCGGGTTCAAACATCTCGGTTACGGCTTGCGCCATAATGTGCGCTGCCGAGTGGCGCATACGATAAAGTTCTGAGTCTTCATAGCGTTCTACGTTTTTATCTGCCATTGTTCTGTTACTCCTTCAAAAAATAAAAAAGCTCCTGCCCCATTGGGGCAAGAGCTTCGTTTTATCGGACTCTCACGGTTCCACCCAAATTTAGTCGGCTTCTGGCCGACTATCTCTGCTGACCGATAACGGGGTCAACCGTGTACCATACTACGGCTTGCGCCGGTTCCGGTTTACGCTCGCGGGTGGTTTTCGCTTAAAGAAGGACTACATGGAGACTCTCAGCCGGTGATCTCCATTCTCTGTTAGCTTCTTAAAAGCTACTCGTCCCGGTCGATACGGTTAAAACGTTAAATTTTGATACCACTGTAACGGGTTTTACCACGTTTGTCAAGCAATTTTTTTAATGCGACAACTACCGCAGCCTACTTTTGATGCTCGCTATTCTCCAAGCAAAATACGGCGGTTGTCGAAAAGAGATTTTTAAATCGACGCCGGGTATAGCGATGATCACCGCTGAGAAAAACCTGGCGACTAATGCTGAAATGTTGTTGCCGGCAAAAACGGCTAAAATCTGCAATGGTAAAGGCTTGCCAGCGAGGCGTATTGTACCAGGCTTGGGGTAAGTCAGGAGCCTGGGGGATACGACCGTGAGTAAGCAGGTAATAGCGGCAGCGCCAGTAGCCCCAATTAGAAAAGCTGACAATGGCTTGTCGGCCAACCCGCAGCATCTCGCTCAAAATATGGCCGGGGTTATCAACAAAGGGCAGGGTTTGGCTGAGAATAACGTAATCGAAGCTAGCATCGGGATAATCAGCCAAACCTTCTTCCAAATCGCCTTGTCGGACGCTTAGGCCCCGTTTTACACAAGCCAGCACTCCAGCTTCGCTGAGTTCGATGCCGCGACCGCGCACGTGTTTGTTTTGGATCAATGATTCCAGCAATACGCCGTCGCCACAACCTAAATCGAGGACTTTGCTGCCGTCGGCAATAAGTTCGGTAATCGTTTGTAAGTCAGAACGAAGCATCATGGAGATATGGTCGAGGGCGTCGTGTTATTTTCTTCCGCACCCAACTCCTTCGGTGCAAATTTTGGGTCAGGCTCAGGTAGTTTTACAGCTTCTTCGCGCATCAATCTTCCTAAAAAGCTGCCTAATAGATTGGTCATGGTATCTACTTCTAACAGAAATGCATCGTGGCCCCAACTGCTTTTTATATCCAAATACGTGACGTCGGCTTCGGCTGCGTGCAGAGCGCTAACCAGTTCTTTGCTGTGGTAACTGGGGTAGAGCCAGTCGCTGGTGAAGCTAATTACCAAAAATTTTACGTGGCTTGAGTTGGCAAACGCGGCGGCCACGGAGCCATGGGGCGCGCACAGGTCGAAATAGTCCATTGATTTGGTGATATAGAGGTAACTGTTCGCGTCGAAGCGGCGAGTAAAATTGTGACCGTTGTACTTGAGATAGCTTTCGATCTCAAA
>JAGRBZ010000548.1 GCA_020433805.1 Anaerolineae bacterium | reverse complement strand
CGTGGTAGCGTTAGAACCCAGGTTTTTCTTGAACATGAGACCCGCAAAGGCTTCTATGGAGTGCTCAATAGGCAACATGCTTACAATTTAGGCAAAAACCTGGGTTCTTTCCATCTCTCCACGGTTTAATGTTGCGCTACCATTTTACGAATTCACACTATCAAAATTAAAATTTCTAACTTTAGTTTCAGAGCATAATCGGATACAATGATAGAAGTCAGTGAGGCATAACCCTGCAACTTAAAAAGTCGATTTCGATTTCCATTAGAACTAGACATAGAGAGGTCAAGGTCCCCTATGGTAACTTCACCCTCGATTCTCATCGTGGACGACAATCCAACCGGTCGTCAAATCTTGAATGGCTTGTTGGTTGACCAAAATTATAGTATAGATTTTGCTACAAACGGCGTTGAGGCCCTACAAAAAATTAGTTCTTCTAAACCAGACCTGGTCTTGCTCGATGTAATGATGCCTGATATGGATGGTTTTGAAGTGTGTCAACACCTTAAAGCCAATAATGATTGGCAACACATTCCCATTATCCTGGTAACAGCCCTTGACGGTAAAGAGGATTTAGCTCATGGTCTCAATGTAGGAGCTGATGACTTTATTTCGAAACCTGTCAACGGTCTGGAACTACGTGCTCGCATCCGCTCGATGCTGCGTATTAAACAGCAATATGATGCTCTAAAAAGGCAAAAAAGCGAGCTAAAAACTTCCCTTCATCTCAATCAAAAATTTTCACATGTATTTGCCCAACACCTTGAAACGCTTGAGATTGTTCATAATACCAGTATCCAACTGATGAACAACCTCAATATGGACTCGGTCTTGGATTTGGTCTCTCAAGCGGTCTTGGATCTGGTGCCCGAAGCTAAGGGCTGCGTTATGCATCTGCTTTCGGATGATGATCAACAACTGCTGCCGGTTGTCTATTCTTCGGAAACCACAAGCAAGATTGTGTACCCGGATTTAGGCATCGAAGAAATTATTCACCAAGCGATTCAAGAGGGCCATACGCTTATTGTGCCTGATGTCGACTGTAACAAGTGCCATAAGCTCAACCAAATTCCTGAGATACGATCACTGCTTGTTACGCCGCTGTTTGAGGGTAACAAAGCGGTCGGTACATTAAGTATCTATCGTTCCGACCCCGTTCCCTTTGAGGCCGACTATCAGTATGTGCTGTCGATTATCGGTACCCAGGCTGCTGTCGCTATTAGTCGGGCCAAACTGCTTCGAGCAAAAGAATTGGCCAATGAAAAAGAAAAATGGGCTATTCGTAACATTTTTCAACGCTATGTTAGCCCGGCCGTAGTCGATCAGGTGGTTGAGGATCGCAATAATTTGGCCTTAGGCGGACAGCGGCAGGAGGTCACGATTTTGTTTGCCGATATTCGCGGCTTCACCACCTTTAGCGAAGATCGCGATCCTGAGCAGCTTATCGATGTTTTGAACAGCTATTTGGCCCTGGCCGTGAAGGCTATTTTAGCCGAGGAAGGAACGTTGGATAAGTTCATGGGCGACGCCGTTATGGCCATCTTTAATGCCCCACTGGCGCAGTCTGATCATGCGATAAGGGCTGTGCGAGCGGCTTTGACCATGCAGCAAGCCATCGACCAATACAATCGCGAGCATGCGGTTGGACAAGCTTTAAGCTTTGGTATTGGATTACATCGTGGCCAAGCTGTCGTGGGTAATATTGGCACCGCCCAACAAATGAACTATACAGCCATCGGCGATACAATTAATCTGGCTAAACGATTGCAAGAGTACGCCGCCGGTGGTGATATTTTATTGAGTCAGGCCATCTACCAACCTCTCCAAAATCAGATTGAAGTTGAAGCATTAGGTCATCTCACCGTCAAAGGGCGGCGAACCCCTGTAAACAGTTACAAATTGCTCGGTCTAGCCACATCTTAGTACTACTACTCTATTGTCATGCCGCTTAAAGCTTACTACAATAACGCTTATAGAAAAGTTAAATTGTACATGAACATCTTAAACTGTGTATCGGGTTTAGCGATGACCGCGCTCATCAAAGCCTCCTGTTTACTCCTTCCAGACATTCTGTCATGTTTGAGAAAAGAGATACACGCAGGAGGTTTTTTCGTTCAACTGATTGCTTTGCAATTTTAAGCGGCTGTAACCTCTCTTAGGAAATGCCTATGACTATCGTTGATAAACATGAAACAGAGCCTCAGTCCATGCAGCACGACCGGGAACTTGTTATTCTTCAGTCGGCTAGTGCGGCCATCATGTCTAGCCTCGATTTAGAACACGTGCTCGATGCCGTCATTGGCGAAATGGTCAATCTGCTCGATGTTGAAGCCTGTACTATTTTTGACTGGAAGCCCGATGACAACGCCATAACCCCGCTTGCCGTGCATCGCCCTTCGGATTGGACCGCAACGCCGGAACCATCTCCCGCGATGGTAAAACTGACAGAATTCCCGATTACGCGCCGGGTACTGACGGATAAACGCGCCACGCAACTCACATGCACTGACGCCGCCAATTTAAGCCAAACACATGCCGCCCAACAGAATACGCAAACGCTGCTCATGCTACCGCTTATTTTTCAAGATCGGGTTATTGGACTGGTTGATAGCATGGATCGGCGCAGCGAACGCATTTTTTCTGCTAAAGAAATGGCGATGGCCAAACTGCTAGCCAACCACGCCGCCATCGCTATTGAAAATGCCCGTCTTCACGCCGAAACGGCGCAGCGTACCCAACAGCTAGCCCTCATCCAAAAACTCGACCGGGCGATTACGGTCAGTTTACGCATCTCTGATGTTTACCATGCTTTTGCCAACCACGTGGCCCGTGTGCTCAGTTATGACCACATGTCTATCACCATTTTAGAGCGAAACGAACTGCGCGTTAGCTATGTTAATAACAATGCTCTTGATATAACGGCTTTCCCGGTTGGCGTGCAACTCCCCCTTCTATCCTCAGCGGTAGGCTGGGTAATTAACCAGCGACAGCCGCTCCTACGCCACAACATCGCCATAGACTCGCATTTTGCTGAAGATGAGCAACTGGTAAAGGATCAGATCAAAGCCCAGATGATTATTCCTCTGCGCATCAAAGGGCAGATCATCGGAACGTGGAATATTGGCAGTCGCCAGATTGGAAATTACTCACCCGATGATCTAGCCCTGAGCCAAACGGTGGCCGACCAACTGGCCGTGGCCATTGCCAATGCCCGCTCGTACGAGCAGGCTCGCCAGGAAATTGTTGTGCGCAAGCGAGCGGAGGCCATGTTAGAGGAGGAACGCTCTATGCTGGCCCAGCGTGTGGCCGAACAAACTGCTGATTTGCGGGCTGCTAACGTCGAGCTGGCCAAAATTGCGCGTCTCAAAGATGAATTTCTGGCCAACGTGAGCCACGAATTGCGCACCCCGCTGACCGCAATTCTGGGTCTGTGTGAAATGTTGGATATGGGTATCTATGGTCCGCTCAATGAGAAACAGACCCATTCTGTTCACAATATTGAGGAAAGCGGCAACCATTTACTGGATTTGATTAACGATATTTTGGATTTGTCTAAAGTTGAGGCCCACGAACTCGAGCTACAGATCGAGCCGGTCCATATCGACTCGGTTTGTCAAGCCAGTTTGAAGCTGGTGAAACAGATGGCTTATAAGAAGCAGCTTAAGGTTTCGCTGGTACTCGATAGCGCGATCGATACAATAAACGCCGATGAACGCCGCTTGAAGCAAATTCTTGTAAACTTGCTCAGTAATGCTGTTAAGTTTACGCTGCCGGATGGGACGGTGGGTCTAGAAGTTTGCAAAAATCCCGAGCGCGAACAGATCGATTTTATTGTCTGGGATACGGGTATCGGTATTGCGCCGGAACATCAGCAGCAGTTGTTTCAGCCATTTATGCAGCTCGATAATCGGCTGTCGCGGCAGCACTCAGGCACCGGCCTGGGGTTGTCACTGGTCTATCGCCTGGCCCATCTTCATCACGGAGAAGTGACGTTAGAAAGTGAGGTTGGGCGGGGTAGTCGCTTTGTGGTCTCACTGCCGCTGCAAAGCCCGGTTACCTCTGATTATGTAAGCCGCGATACGATACGGCTCGAAAAACTATCGGATTCGCTCGTGCCAATAAATAAAGACGAAACGGCTTCCGATCCTCTCATTTTGTTGGCCGAAGATGATCCCAAGGTTTCCGCGTTAATGGTCGATTTTTTAACGCGGCAGGGTTACCGTCTTGTCGTAGCCAACACCGGCCGCGAAGCCTTGACTAAAGCCATCAGTGAACGCCCTGCTCTCATCCTCATGGATATCCAAATGCCCGAACTGGATGGCCTAACAGCCATTCGCCAAGCGCGGGAAACCCCCGAACTACGCGACATCCCCATTGTGGCCCTTACCGCAAGAGCCATGAGCAACGATCGCGACAAATGCCTTGAGGCCGGAGCCACCGATTATCTCAGCAAGCCGGTTAGTCTGGCTGAACTGATCAATATGCTCAAAGTTCAACTGGCTGCTTCTCGGAAGGTAGTCGATGGCTGAAGATAGAAATTGGATAGCCTTCCTATTTTCGGGCAGTAATTGGTAAATGGTAATTGGTAATTCAATCTCTAATTACCATTTACCAATTACCTCAACCAATTACGGCCCCCAACTAATCCGCTCCGTTGTCCAATCGCGATCACCGGTCCCCCACGGGCTGGGATTGGTATTGATCTTAGCAAGATCGAGTAACTCAACCGGTTCACCGCCGGTGCGCGGCACGGCCCAAATTCCCCAAGTTCCGGCCCGATCCGAGACAAAGGCAATCCAATTGCCGTCCGGTGAAACGGTCGGTAAGCCATCTTGGAAGAACTCTGCATTGGATAAGTTTGTTAGATTGCTGCCATCTAAATCGACCGAGTAAGCTTCCCAGTTTTGATCGATGTTCCCGGCTGAGAAGAAGACCTGAAAGCCGTCGGTGTCGCTGGGCCGGCCATTACCCAAGGCCAGTGGTTGACGCGATCCAACCCCGCCTTGCCACAGGTTCGACGCACCGTTTACCACATAAATACCGTCATCTCCCT
>JAGRBZ010000054.1:21717-30594 GCA_020433805.1 Anaerolineae bacterium | reverse complement strand
ATCTTATCATCCATTTGGTCGGCCAAATCCAACATCAAATGAAGCACAACAAATTCACGATCGCGATCGCCCATCATATTACAGACGTCGCGCTGCTGACTAAGAAGCTCAAACCGCTCTTCGAAATTCACCCGCCGGGCATCATCTTCGAGTTCGGGAGCCAAATCCTCCAAAATCTCATAGGCTTGGCTTAGGTAGTCGACGGCTTCTTGATTGGCGTGCACTTGGCTAGCCTTGTTTCCGGCTTCACGCAGATACGAAACGGCTTTTTCATCTTCGGCTCCGGCAATAAAATGACGCGCCAGAACAGCGGGGTTTCTAATCGAATCTGCGCCGGCCATACGTTCCATTGCCGCGCCGACCCGCCGATGCAAACGCCGGCGGCGCAAAGAGCGCAGTTCGTCGTACAGCGTTTCGCGAATGAGGGCATGCTGAAATTGGTAGTAAACCACAATGCCGGTATCCATATGTTCGGGCGGTTGATCGACAATCCTAACCACCTCAATAAGCTGGGCGCTTAATGCTTCTTCAATAGCCCACTGCATTTTATCGACATCATACGCGCTGGCTTCCAGCATCAAATCTAACCCAAATGAACGCCCGATGACTGCCGCCAGGCGCAGCAGTTCATAGGTTGGCTCAGAAATATGTTCGAGTCGCTTGCCCACTACGGCCTTGATGCTACCGGGAATATGGGTCAAGGTGTTGCTGCGCTGCTGCCAGTGTCCTTCGAGCCACTGAAGTTGCCCATCAACAACCAAACTCTTGATCAGTTCTTCGACGAAGAGAGGGTTCCCTTCGGTAGCCTCATAGACCGTTCGGATAAATTTTCGACTAACTTTGCTGGCCAGAAGTGACTCTAACAACTGTTTGATCGCGCTTTGAGGTAATCGACGCAGAGCTATTTGACGAACCACCCCGGTCGCCCTAAGCGAATTAACAAATCGATTTACCGGATGATTATATCCCAGAGCCACATCGCGATACGCTCCGGCTATCATCAACGAGCTGCCGGACGAGCGACTCAACAGCGTTTCCAAAATATCTAAACTACCCGGATCGGCAAAGTGAAGATCATCCAGTAATAGCAGAGCCGGCCGGTCTTGCGCAATGTTAAGAATAAAGCGGCTCACCTGATCAAGTAGTCGCGTCCGTTCCGCCGCCGGTTCCAGCGAGGGGTTGGGCTGAATATAGCCCAGCTTTTCAGCCAGTTGGGGCACCAGCTTTACGATTTCTCCGGCCGTAAACCCGCTCATTTGATTTTGAAGCACGTCAGCCGACTGCTCGATGATGTAGTTACGCAACACGCGGGCGAAAAGCGCGTAAGGAGTACCGGCATCCTGCTCATGGGCGCGGCCGTAGATAATGTATCCGTCTCGCAGCGTGGAGTAGACTTGAAGTTCGCGCAGCAGCCGCGTCTTACCAATACCTGCTTCGCCCGATATAACGACCAGCGCCTCAGCACTAGGCTCACCTAATCGAACCAAATCCCAATGCTCTTTAAGTTTTTGCAACTCATCTTCGCGACCAACCATCTTGCCGCGTGCAATTCGCTCCAATAAAGCCTGAACGTTATTTGGCTCCTCGATTAGCAAGGAAGGCTCTGCTTTATCGCCCGTCTCATCTGGTGAGGTCAAACGTTCGGTAATAGGGGTAATAGCCTGACGAACTTCACCGGCAAGCGTGTACCGATCATCCGGTTCTTTGGCCAACAGTTTTAGAATAACCTCTTGCAGATCGTTGGGAATAGCCGCATTGTAATGTTGAGGCGGTACCACCGGCGCGTGGATATGCTGTGACACAACGGTTAAAGGATCATCACCTGAAAACGGGCGGCGGCCGGTGACAAGTTCATACATAATGACGCCCATGGCATACAGATCGACACGATGATCACCTGCTTCCCCCTGGGCCAATTCGGGGGCGAGATACGCTGCTGTGCCGGCCACCAGACCATCTTGCGTTAAGCGCGATTGACCTTCAATGCGAGCCAGGCCAAAATCCATCACTTTGACCTGTTTATCAGGCGTAATCATCACATTTTCCGGTTTAAGATCGCGATGGATAACTTGATGGGCGTGAGAGTACTCCAGTGCAGCCAAAATACCGTCAAAAATAGGCAGCACTTCTTTAAGCGGAATTAAATTAGGGGCATATTGGTTATCAAGCTCCCACAAATCCATACCGGGAATGTATTCAATAACCAGATAAGGGCGACCGTCTTCCTCTTCATAATCATACAAAGTGATAATGTTAGGGTGATTTAAACGGGCCACCGACTGCGCTTCGCCACGGAAGCGGGCCAATTTATCACCGGCAATATCCCCTTCGCTCAGTAATAACTTAATCGCAACAATACGATTTAGATGCGTATCATCCGCTTTAAAGATAATGCCGGCACCGCCCTCGCCTAACTGCTTTTGCAAACGATAGCGATTATTAAGAAGCGTGCCAACGCTAATAGTCCTTGCTGTGGTCTGACGTCGTCCAAACATAAATTGTATTTCCCAACAGCTGCTTAATTTAGAGGTATATTTCCGCCCACTCTCATTTTGTTTTTTTCGGGCATATTGTCAACTTTTGAAGGTAGCTCTTTACTTTAGACAAGCCCCTTGCGGCTATTAAATACTATAATATATTTCTAATAAATTATTGATATACTTATGTTAGAACTATGATGATGAAATTAAACAAAATGCTGAACTGTTTCCCCCGACAAAAACTTCATATTTACACCAGATTGGAAACTTTTTCCAGCGTTCTACGTAGACCAAATTACAGCTTGTTATCAAAGGAGAAACATAATAATGCGTTGGTCGTTTAAGATTGGCAAATTATTCGGGATTGACCTTAAGGTTCATATCACCTTTTTGTTGATCCTGGTTTGGGGCGCGCTAAACTACGGGGGCAGCGCCGGCCCGCTTTATGGCGTTTTAGTAACGCTGTCGCTTTTCGCCCTGGTTGTTCTGCATGAATTAGGTCACAGCCTGGCAGCCATGTGGTATGGCATTCCCGTTCGAGATATTACCCTTTTACCGATTGGTGGTGTAGCCCGGCTAGAACGTATGCCGGAAAAACCCATTCAAGAGCTGGTTGTGGCTATCGCCGGACCGGCCGTCAATGTGGTGCTGGCTGCGATGCTGTTGCCGGTTGTGTTAGGGTTGGGTATCTTCCAAACAAATGCCCTTACTCTTGGCCTGATAATGGAACCGGGACTGTTAGGATTATCTTCGTTCCTGCTTTTTGCAAACATCTCGCTGCTTGTATTTAACATGATCCCGGCCTTTCCGTTGGATGGAGGACGCGTACTGCGGGCATCGATTGGATTGTTTACCAACTATCAGCGAGCCACACAGATTGCTGTTTCTATCGGGCGAGCGTTAGCCATTTTGCTGGGAATTTTTGCGCTCTACGAAGGCCAGATATTCCTGACGTTTATCGCATTCTTTATCTTTATAGCCGGCAGCCAGGAGGGCCAAGCAGTAGCAGCGCGAGGGTTGCTACGCCGGGTTCAGGCGCGACAAGCGCTGCGCGAAAATCGGGTAGCACTTTCGCCTTACGCTACGGTTGGTCAGGTGGCTTCAATGATGTTGAGCAACCCGCAAACGAACTTTGCCGTCCTTGATCCGGCAGATGGACAGTTTTTGGGTGTGGCTACCAGTGGCCGTATCTCAGAGGCGATGCAGTCGGGGCAATGGCATCGGCGTATTACCGAGGTTATGGACCACGCCAAGACCATTCCGACGATTGCTCTCAGCACAACCTTGGATGAAGTCCAAGACAAATTGGCGGAAGCATCAACACAGTTTGTGGCAGTTTATGATGGATTACATTTCAAAGGTGTTATTACCACCAACGATATTTATCGTGTCTTCCAATTTCTGTCGCAAAGCGGGTATGCCTCGCAGAAATTTGCTGCCTAATTACAGACACTTCTCAAAAAGAGGATATAGATCGGTTTTCTGTATCCTCTTTTTTATTTTTTGACGTAGATTTTATTAGAACTTACGCAGTTGGGTGTAGCGAACAAGGTGACAGTCACTCTTTGCCGAAAATGAACGTTCGTTTAGCCCCAGCAGGTCGATTTATTACATCCAAGCGACTGTCACCTTTTGAACTGCGTAACTCATATTTATAACGTCTCGTTTTGTCGAACCTGTCACCTTCTCCTCTTTTTTATTCCCTTCATTTTTACAAATAACTTTAAAGTTGCAATCATAATTTTGACAAAAACTTCGCGACACTTACAATTAAGACTGCAAATAGTTTACAACGCTAATTATTTACCTGTAGGAAACAACGATGGATGTAGGTACGAGAGAAGAAAAAATAAAAAGAATTAAAGACGCTTTTGTAACCCTTATGTGGGTTGCTACCCGTGGATTCTCGCAGTGGCTTCAGAATTTTGGGTTAACGCCGCCCCAATTTTTTGCCCTTAGTTCCCTTGTATGTCACAAAGAGCCTTGTACAATGCGCGATTTAACCGATGTAACATTTCAAGACCCACCGACAATGACGGGCATCATTGATCGGCTGGTTAAGATGAAACTTGTCAAGCGCACTCGGAGCGAGATAGATCGACGCGTTGTGTTGGTCGAACCAACCCCGGCAGGGATCGAACTTGCCACAAAAATTCAAGAAGAAACAAAACAAGAGGCAATAAAATCCTATGCAACTTTAACAAATGAAGAGTTAGATGCTATGTACCAATCGGTCTACTACCTGCTGCGTTTGCATGTAGGCCGATATACATCGCTCAAAGATGAAGAACTCGACGCTGAGGTTGACCAACTACTTAACTTTGAGGGCAATCCCATACATTTTATACAACTTAACGCTAAAAAACAAATAAAAAACTAGCATTAAACCGCAAATTTTCCTAATCAAGTTCGTTACTGATTTGTTCAAGAATTTATTCGGAGGACTTACCGTGAAGAAACTTTCTCTTCCTCTCTTTATGATGATGCTGGCGGTTGGTTTATTAGCTTCCGCTTGCAGTGGTTCCGTTGAAAGTACGCAATCGGCTGACGTAACCCCGACACCGACCGAAGAAAAAACGGTCGCTGTAGAAGTTAATGAGGTTACCACCGGCGATATTGACCTTGTCTTTTCCTACTCTGGCAGCGTTCAACCAAAAGATGATATTAATTTGACTCCCGGCGCGTCAGGAAAGATAGAACAGCTTCTGGTTGATGTCGGCGATGAAGTTAAAGCCGGCGATAGAATTGCCGTCATTGAAGATGATACCTACGTGGCGCAATTAAAACAGGCGGAAGCCGGACTGGCCCAAGCCTCGCTGGAACTGGCTAGAATTGAACAGGGATCGCGGCCGGAAGAAATTATTGCGGCCCGAGCCGCCGTTGAGTTAGCCCGGGCGGCCTTGAACGATGTAGCCACGGTTGACGATAATGAGCGCACGAAAGCTGCCGCCGAATTAGCCCGCACCGAAGCCGCTCTCAAAGCCGCGCAGGCCGAGTACGACAAAATTGCCTGGGCCGGTGATGTAGGCGATAAACCACAGGCTATCGCCTTAGAGCAAGCCACAATCAACTATGAAAACGCTCTGGCTGATTACACGCTCGATACCAATCCCAGCGACTCAGAACTAGCGCCGCTTATGCTCAATCTGGCCCAAGCTGAACTGAATCTGTCGCTTACGTTAGAGCCCTACCGTGAGGTTGATGTAGCTTTGGCCCGAGTTGGCGTTCAGCGTGCCCAGGCGGCCCTGGATGCAGCCAAGATTCAGTTGGATGAAGTGGTCATCGAAGCGCCATTCGATGGGGTTGTTGCTGAACTCTATATTTCCGAAGGCAGCCGAGTAAGTCCTCAAACTGCGGTCATCGAATTGCTGAGCAATGAACTTGAGATTGATGTGGAAGTACAGGAAAGCCGCATCAGTCAGGTTACCGAAGGTCAGTCGGTTTCGATGCAGACCACAGCGTATCCGGGACAAGATTTCCCCGGCGTCGTCAGCAGCATTTCGCCCAAAGCTAATTCCGACACCCGCACCTTTCAGGTAACCGTTACCCCTACTGATGGCGAAGATCTGCTGCGCAGCGGTATGTTTGCCGATGTAGCTATTCTGGCCCAAGAAAACTCAAACACCGTTCTCGCGCCGCGCGAATCGGTCATTCAAGATACCGATCCGCCGACGGTATTCGTCGTGGGCGAAGATAATCGGGCAGAAGAGCGCAAGGTCAATACCGGCCTGTTTGACAACGATCGTGTCGAAATTTTGTCGGGCCTTCAACCGGGTGAAATCGTTGTTACCGCCGGTCAAGGCAGCTTAACGGATGGAACCAAAGTAGACGTAACCAACGATCCACGCGTTGCCGAATAAATAATGGATGAAGGATGCATAAACCACAATATGTTCCGTTGGCCACGTTTTCGTGCATCTCTCATAACGCATAATTCCAAAAAGGGTTTTGATTTATGTCACTAACAAGATTAGCGATTTACCGACCCCTAACGATGCTTATGATAATCGTCGCTATGATTATCATGGGCATTCAAGGGTATAATCGTCTTAAGCTCGATAGTTTCCCGGCCGTCGATTTTCCGTTTGTATCGATTTCCGTTGCGTATCCGGGTGCTTCTCCGGAAGACGTTGAAGATTTAATATTGGAACCAATCGAAGATGCCGTAGCCACTATCGCAGGCATTGATGAGTTGAACTCTACTGCTACAGAAGGGTTCGGCTCTATCACCATTGCCTTTGCCGAAGGTGTTGACGGCAACCAGGCCGCCATCGATGTTGAACGCCAGGTCTCCACCGTTCGCGGTCAGTTGCCTGAAGCGGCTGAAGACCCCACCATTATCAAGGCCGATATCAACGCTACGCCTATTCTCTTTATGTCGCTCAGCGGTCCACAAAAACAGGAAATTCTGTTCGATCTGGCCGACAACGAAATTAGAACCCAGTTGCAGACCATTCCGGGTGTCGCCTCAGTGTCGATTAGCGGTGGCCGCGAGTCGGAAGTACAGGTTTTCGTTGATCCGGCCAAGTTGGCTGCGTTTGGCATTCCGATGGATGATGTTCAGCGCAAGCTGTCTGAAAATAACGTTACGGCTCCGGCCGGCACGATTGATGAAGGACGGCAAAAAATAGCGGTTCGCTCAGTTGGCGAATTTACCGACCTGGATGAAATCAGAAATCTGGTTATCCGAGAAAATGAAGGTGCAGGACGCGGTCGCGTATTTTTAAGCGACGTAGCCGAGGTTAAAATTGGTCTGGAAGACCAGGAAAGTGTTATCCGTTACAACGGTCAGGAAGCCGTGAGCATTAGTGTTGTTAAATCAAGTGATGCGAACACGGTTGAGGTTGTTGATGAAGCAATCGAGGCAGTTGAAGACATCAACGCCGAGTTACTTCCGCCCGGCGCGTCGCTAACGGTCGTTCAGGACAATGCTGACTTCATTCGCCGCTCAGTCGATGCGGTGTTGGAAGATCTGGTGTTGGCTATCATTATCACCGGCTTGGTTATTCTGGTCTTTCTGCACACGATTCGCAGTACCTTTATTGTGGTCTTGGCTATTCCAACCTCTATCATTACAACTTTCTTGGTCATGTGGATGCTGGGCTTTAGCCTGAACCAATTAACTCTGCTGGCGCTCACATTGGTTATCGGTATTTTGGTGGATGACTCGATTGTGGTGATCGAAAACATCAATCGCCACCTTGAAATGGGAAAACCACCTAAGAAAGCGGCTATCGATGGTCGGACTGAAATTGGTCTGGCCGCCATCACCATTACCCTGGTCGATGTGGTGGTCTACATTCCGGTGGCCTTCACCTCCGGAATTGTTGGCCAATTCTTTTACTCATACGGGGTCACGATTGCCGTAGCCGCGTTGATTTCGCTGTTTATCGCCTTCACGCTGACTCCGATGCTGGCGGCGCTGTGGTCAGAAGACCCAACAAGAGAAAAAGTTGAACCACGAGGCCTGCGCAAGTGGCTGGGCTACGTTCTGTGGCCTGTGGCCAAAGTGTGGGACAGTTTTTTGTGGGTGTTTGAGAAGGGTTTCGATCTGCTTACTTCGGTCTATACAGCTACACTGCGTTTCTTCTTGTTGAACTTCGCCACCCAGTTTCTTGCTGTCATACTGGCTGTTGGGGCACTGGCAGCCGGGTTCTATCTGGTAGTCGGCGGCTTTGTCGGTACCGAGTTTTTCCCGCAGCAAGATGATGGCCAAATCCGCATCAGCATCGAGATGCCGGCCGGCACCAATTTGGAAGCAACTGATCGAGCAGCCCGTCAGGTTGAAGAGTATGTCATTAACGGTGTCCCGGAGACTTCCGGTATTCTTACCGTGGTTGGCACCAGTGGCGGTGGGGGTGGTTTTGGCGGCGCATCGCGCTCAGCCAACCGGGCCAACATCAACCTGGTTTTGGTCGATAAATTAGACCGCGACCGCAGCACCGAACAAGTGATTGATGAGTTACGTCCTTTGTTGCAAAGTATTCCTGAAGCAACTGTGGCCGTGACTTTAAACTCCGGGCCAGGCGGCGGCGGAGACAGCCCTATTCAGTTCCAGCTTTCCGGAAGTGAGCCAAATGAGCTTATCGATTTAGCAAATGAAGTTGAAGCTGTCATCCGAACGGTACCCGGTACGACTGACATTAAAAATACCGATGCCGCTCGATCGCCGGAAACGCAGTTGGTTATTGACCGGCAGCAAGCGGTTGATTTGGGACTGTCACCCTCGACGATTGGCACAACCCTGCGGACTGCTTTGAGTGGTAGTCCAGCCGGCACGTATGCACCTTCTGGAGCGACAGAGATCGATATATTGCTTCGCACCACAGAATCGACTCGTGAAGATGTTACACAATTGCTGCAAATGCCGATTGACTATGTTGATGGGCAGCCGATT
>JAGRBZ010000054.1:0-21709 GCA_020433805.1 Anaerolineae bacterium | reverse complement strand
TCGCACCACAGAATCGACTCGTGAAGATGTTACACAATTGCTGCAAATGCCGATTGACTATGTTGATGGGCAGCCGATCATTCTCGACCGTGTCGTCGACGTTGAGCGAACGCTGGCACCGGCCCGGATTACGCGTTCCGACCGGCAGCGTGTCTTAACCGTTGGCACCGGTTTAACAGCCGACCGCAGCGCCGGCGATGTGACCAATGACATTGAGGCTGCGATTCAAGAGCAAGTGCAATTCCCGCCCGGCTACAACTATAAAGTCGTTGGAACATCAGAAATTCAGCGTGAGTCGTTTGCTCAACTTGGCAACTCGATTATATTGGCGATAGGTCTGGTTTACATGCTTCTGGTGGCGCTCTTCCAAAGCTGGCCGCAACCGTTGGCAATTATGTTCTCGTTGCCGGTGGCGCTGGTGGGGGCCTTTGGCGGCTTGTGGCTGACCGGTAACACGCTCAACCTCAACTCGCTGCTGGGTATCATCGTTCTCATTGGGGTGGTCACCAAAAACGCTATTCTACTGGTTGACTTTACCAACACCCTTAGGGTCGAAGAGGGGTATCCGCGCAAGAAAGCGCTGGTCGAGGCCGGTCGCCTCCGTCTGCGGGCGGTGTTGATGACCACTTTAACACTGGTCTTTGCGCTACTGCCCCTGCTGTTAGGCACGGGAGCCGGTTCGGAGAGCCGTGCTCCGCTGGCTGCCGTTGTTGTGGGGGGGATTACGTCATCGACACTTCTCACGCTCATCTTGGTGCCGGTAGTCTACAACTTCTTTGACTGGGGCAGCGGCTTAATTAGCCGTATGGCGGGAGCCGTGCTGGGAACGTCGTCACCGTCACAAGAAGTCGCAGACAAGCCTGAAGAAGAAACGGCATCTGAAGAAAAAGAGGCAAAAGAAGAAAAAGAAGGCAAAGAAGGCAAGGAAGAAAAGGGTACCCAGCGTGGCCCATCGCCCCGACCTTCACCCCAACCTGGTTCGGCGATTAGTTTGAATCCAACAGATCCGGATGCAGCGTGATAACGAGAGTCGATAAACTCATGAAAATAACGAAAACTGTTTTACTCTTTTTAATAGCACTATTGCTCACGACGGCTTGCGGCGCAATCCTTGGTGAAGAGGAGGGCGATCGACCCGAGCGGCTCGATCTGGAAGATTGGCCGACACCGCAAGTCGCTGCCGCAACAGGCACCCCGACACCCTTCCCTATTACCACCTTACCGGCAACGACCGCAGCGGCAGACGCAGATGTAGCCGAAGTATCACCCACGGCTACCCCAAACAATCCACAAATTGTAACCGGTTCGGCTAACTTGCCCGACTCGGTGTCGTCGCTGTTGGGCACGCTCAATCCGGGCGATACCAGCGGCTCTGACTTTGCGGCTCAAATTAGAAGCCTCAGCGGCGTCCCGGCTTTGCCGCCCGGCCTGGCTCCGGTGGCTATCGGAGTGCTTGTGGCCGATCAAGCCACTATTCGACAAGGACCAGGTGAGTCGTACGGTCAAGTTCAGGTCGTTAACCAGGGTGAGTTAGCCGGTATCCTTGGCAAAAACGAAGATCGAAGCTGGGTCTACGTCATCACCATCCAAAAGGTTCTGGGCTGGTTGCCGGTTGGTACTCTGCGCATAACCTCCGGCAATTTAGAAGCCGAGCCGGTATTGCCGCCTAATCCGTTAGCCAGCTTCTTGAGTCAAGCAAATTCTCAAGCTGCTGCTCCGGCCACATCATCAGGGAGTAGCGGAACAGCGTCGAACACGACGACTGCGACCACGGCGCAAGCTATCGATCCGGCCAGCCTGTCGCCCGTAACAACCGCCCGCGTCACCACACCGGTCAATATGCGTCAGCGCCCCGGCCCGGATTTCAAACAGATCGAAGTTGTACCGGAAGATGAAGAAGTATCGATTTTAGGCCGTAATCAAGACAACCTATGGGCCTTAGTAAAAATGACGGATGGCACGATAGGCTGGGTCTCGGCCAACTTTCTTACTATCGACGGTGCTCTGACCGACGCGCCGGAGATGCGCACGCTGGAAGCTGATCCGACATCGACCGAAGTTGCACCGGTTGTCAGCGCATCCGACGCAGCGGCGGCGGCACAAACAGCGAGTAGTAGTTCCAGTGGCTCAACCGCAGCGGAACCGGTGGCCGGTGCAACGGGGAGCAGCGCATCGACTGACTTACCGGTCAAAGCATTTGCGCCCGTTGCTTCTGCGCTTGTGGTAGAAAAAACAGACGGACGACGCGGTCCCGGTGAATCCTTCGGTCCGGAAATCGAACTCACGGTTGATATGCCGGTTGATATTCTGGCCCGCAATGAAGATAGCAGTTGGGTTGTTGTGCGCAATCCGCTGGGTGGTATCGGCTGGACACCTTTCGATAATTTGAAAGAGGTTGAAGGCTTCATCGAAAATGCTGCTCCGGTTACGACGGCTTGGGTGGAAAGTAACGAAACCAGTCTCCTAAATGGGCCGGGCATTTTCTACGATGAAGTCGGCAAGTTAGCCATCAACAGCCCCGTCGCGGTTTTGGGTATCAATGAAAACCGCAGTTGGGCCTTTGTTGAGGCTTTGAACGGCGGACGCGGCTGGGTTCAACTGCGCCTAATCGCGTTGTCCGGCTCTTACGCCGATATACCGGAATATACGGCTCCGGCGCTGGCTGAGGGCAACCCGGCTGATGCAGGACTGCCTGCGCCCAGTGCCGATAGCGCCACAACCGGCAAAATGGTCTTCCAAAGCTCGAGCGGTGGCGAAATCAAGCTCATCAACGCCGATGGCACAGGGCTACGTACTTTAACGTACGGCATCGATCCGGTGCTGTCGCCTGATGGACAGCAGATAGCTTTTACCCGCTGGACCGGTGACATTGGCGAGCTGTGGGTTATGAATATCGATGGCTCTAACGAACGTCAGATTTTAGGGGCAATGCGTAAGGCCAAAGGTCCAGCCTGGTCGCCGGACGGTAGCCAGGTTATTCTGAACTTTCAGCAAGGGGGCAGATTAGAGGACAAACGTGTCTGTCAGCCTCTCGACACCAGCCCCAGTCCGCCGCGTAATGCCGGGAGCATCCGCGTCAGCACCAATGACAAAGGGGAAGTTCGGCTGTGCTGGACAGAGCCACCCGATCCGCATTGGACGCTTAGAACCATCAACATCGCTGACGGCAGTTTTGAAGACCTCTACGGCGGTTTGTATGCCTTCCGCCCGGCCTGGGATCCCAACCAATCATGGCGCATTGTCTCCGACGCCGGTAATGGACTTCTGTCGGTGGATGTCAACGCCTCGGAGAAGAGCCAGCAGTTAACTGACGTGGTCGGTGACGGCTCACCGGTCTTTTCGCCGGATGGACGCTATCTTGCCGTGACAACCAAACTACAAGACGAATACTCGATTTTCCGAATGAACAGCGACGGCGGCGGACGAGCGCGGTTAACCCAAACCCCGCTCTGGGTTCCGGTTCAGGCCGACAGCGACGGCCAACTGTGGAACGATGTTTCACCCACTTGGTCGCCGGATGGTTCGCTCATCGCCTTTTTGACGGATCGCGAGGGACAATGGGAAATCTGGCTGATGAATGCCGACGGCTCTGATCAGCGCCCTATGTTCTCCGACGAAATTAACGACCAGTTGGACATCACCTATGAATTTGTTGATGAACGTGTCTTAAGCTGGCGTTAACCCTCATTCTCAAAAAAATCCAAAGCCAATGTTGCAGGTTAACATTGGCTTTTTACTTTCTCACTTCATCAGGTACAATGTCGTTATGCGTGTAATTGCCGGAACTGCCAAAGGAAAACGCTTAAAAGCCGTCCCCAAAGATACAACCCGCCCCATTACCGACCGCACGAAAGAGGCACTGTTTAGTATTCTGGGAAACTGGATTATTGATGCCCGCGTTTTAGATTTATTCGGCGGTACGGGTGCGGTGGGTATCGAGGCCTTGAGTCGAGGTGCGGCGCACGTGACATTTATCGATGCCAACTCGGCGGCCACGCGAACCGTTGGCGAGAATTTGCGAATGACCAAACTGGCCGACAGAGCCTACGTTAAACGCAGCGATGCCTTCAAATTTCTCAAGCAACCACCGGCCGATTTACAGCCTTTTGACCTGATCTATGTGGCTCCGCCGCAATATAAAGAGATGTGGGTTGAAGCCATACGCTTTATCGACGAGCATCTTGACCAATGGCTTCTGCCCGATGGGGCGGTCATCGCCCAAATTCACCCCATCGAATTTCAAGAGCTTGATCTGCACCATCTGACTCTTTACGATGAGCGAAAATACGGCAGTACGTTACTCTGTTTTTACGAACGAGCAGAAGTCGAAAGAGAACAGCGATAGATAGGATAGACAACCATGAAGGTTGCAGAGCCGCTCCCTCCCCAAAACACCATTTCTAAGGCGTGGATAATCGGTTTAACCGCAGCCGGTCTGGTGACGCTGACGGTCATCATCGCAGCCGCATTTTTGGCCTATACCTATCTTTTTAGCCAGAGGACCGATGCTTCGCTTACCGTTCCGGTTTTCGGCGGAGAGCCGACGCTCAATCATATCGCCTTCACCGGAAATGATAACAATGTCTGGCTTGTCTCGCCTTCGGGTCAAAATCTGCGTCGCCTCACAGAAGATGGGCGAGGCTATCGCTTTCCAACCTGGTCGCCGGACGGAACGCGGCTGGCTTTTTTAGGCCGGGATGAAGCCAATGATACGGTGCTCTATGTATCGCCCACAACCCAAGCCGCGCCAACGATTGTCTACCAGGCCGAGCTATCAAGCCCGTTCTATCTGTATTGGGCACCCAATAGCGAGGCAGTCACCTTTTTAACACAAGAACCAAACAGCATGTCAATGCGGCTGGCCGATGTCAGGCAGCCGGAAAACAGCCGCCTTCTTGAAAAAGGAGCGCCCTTCTACTGGGCCTGGTCGCCGGAGGGGGATCGATTGCTGATGCACGTTGGTGGTTCGCGCGATGCATCTGCTGAGGCACATCTTTCCTTTCTCAACAACCGGCAAGACGCGCATCGCATCGAACTCGATTTGGCACCCGGTGGATTTCAAGCCCCCATGTGGAGTTCCGATGGTCAAACCATTTTTTACGTCGGCGATGACGGCGAGGAAGAAGCGATTTACAAAACCGATGTAGCGACTCTTGCGCAAAGCAAAGTTATGAATGTGGAAGGGTTTGCTTTTATGACCCTTGCCTCGGATGATAACCATATCGCCTACCTGCAATTTGAAACCGGTACCCGTCCTCCCTTTGGGCGGGCCTATCTCATCGACCCATCGAGTACCAACCGGCAGCAAATAACGGATAATCTTGTTGCCTCTATGTATTGGTCACCTGATGGGCAGAAGCTGGCCCTGCTGAGCATCAGTCGCGCAAATGAAGGCTCATCGGCTGAGATTCCGAGAATTGAAGGGAAGGCACTCCCCTTGCGTCAGGAAATTCATCTGCGCTGGTGGATTTATGACGTTGCCACCGGGGAAATGAACCCGCTCACGTCATTTATGCCGACAAACGCTTTTTTGCAGATCATTCCGTATTTTGACCAATATCACCATTCACTCACCTTCTGGTCGCCCGACAGCCGCTATTTTGTTGTGGTTAAACGTGAAGATGAAACCGATGCCGGTCAGATTTGGGTTTATGATACTACCGAGGAGGAATCACCCCGACAAGTTGGGGAAGGCCGGTTGGCCGTATGGTCATGGCGTTGATTCAGGCTTCATGAGAAGCTGTAGCCAGGATAATATAGCCTTTCGCAAGTCGGCCTCATCGGAATATTCAGCGATATTCATCTGCCTAAAATAGGCCGGTACGGCTCTACCCGCCCGCTTCAAAACCAGGCAGGGCAAACCAATGGCGTGGGCCAATCCAAGCTCGTAAAACACCGTTGAAGCTGTTGTTGAAATATCAACAATCGCTAATCGGCTAGACAAGATGGGCTGGCAGATGGGGCAAAAATCCTCGTTGGCTGCAAATTCAGACGGATGGTAAACTCTCAAATCAAACGGAGACAATGTTTCCACAATGGTAGAGTGATACCAGCCCGGCGTACTGACTCCGACGGCCAAATACACATAGTTCTCATTGTCAAAGGCTTTAAGAATTTCGTCCATTCGATCCGTGACGTAACAGCCTTGCCGCATACAAACAACCTCGGGTGGAGGCCCCGATCGTCCGTTGGGTACCAGAGAAATCGTTTGGTGTTGCTGCTGAATAGCTTCCGGCAAGTGCTGAGGTTCAATAACGCCGCCGTCAGCCTTTGTAATGGCAATACGGATAGCCTCCTCTAGCTCCCGAACATTGCCGGGAAAACTGTAGCTTTGCAGCAGTTCGCCGGCCTGCTCGGAAATGGTGTGGGGCGTACTATCATCGGGCGCGTATTTATCAAGAAGGTAACCCGTAACCAGCAGAACGTCATCGGTCTGTTCGTCTTTACGCTGGCACAGCGGCGGCAACTCGATAACCGTATCGGCAAGGTACTCATACAACGCTTCAGAAAAAAGCCCCTGGTTCACGTACGACTCCAAATCGACACTCGTCGTCGCCAGGATACGGACATCAATATCAACATCTTGATCGCTGCCAATACGCCGCACCTGCTGATTTAACAATGCATGCAGTAGCTGTTTTTGCAACCGCAGGCTCAAACCGTTGACTCGATCAAGCACCAGCGTTCCGCCAGAGGCCTGTTCAAGCAAACCGGCCTCATCGGCCAGCGCACCAGGAAAGGCATTTTGCTGAAAGCCAAAGAGGCTACGCTCTAACGTCGTTTCAGAGTAGCTGGCGCAGCTTACCAAAACAAAGCGCTTTCGCTTACTGGCTAAATGAATGGTCTCGCTAATGAGCGCTTTGCCCGTACCGGAAGCACCAACGACGAGGACAGGTTTGGTCGACTCGATAGCCTCGGCCACCCGACTCAACACCTCTTTGATGACCCGACTGCTGCCCACAAACTTTTCGGGAAAAGGAAGATCGACTTTCCGCAAGGGTGAGGCAATACGCAGGTAAGACAGCTTTTGCTCGCGCACCTCAATGGCCGATTTGATTACCCGGCGGACGTGCTCATAATCGAGCGGTTTTGTAACATAATCGTACGCGCCGCGCCGCATCGCTTCAAAGGCATCTTGTTTGCCGCCATAGCCTGTAAAAATGATAACCTGGGTGTCGGGGCTTCGTTGGCGCACCATCTCTAAAATGTCGAAACCGCCCGTAGTAGCTCCTAAGAGTTTGAGATCCGTGGCCACAACATCAAAATCTTGCTGCTTCAACAATTCAGAGGCTCGATTAACGGTACGGGCTTTGGTTAAATTGTATTCCGGGCTGGCTAATTTAGCCGAGTAAATATCGAGCCAATCGGCATCATCTTCAACTATTAATACTTCCGCAATTCTTGTCATCACATTCAGTTCTCTTATCGGTGTTATTTGGACTATGAGCAAATAAAACGTGTCGTCAAGTTATTATCTCTTTCAATCCGTTACAGCCGGAAAATAGAGACGAAACGTAGAACCCAATTTTGGAATTGATTCCACTTCGATACGCCCGTCTAACTGATCAACGAGGGTTTTAACCATATAAAGTCCGGTTCCATACCGTTTTCCCTTTTTGGTTGTATAGTCGAGATTAAAAATTGCCGGTGTACTTTCCGAAAGAATCCCCTGGCCGGTATCGCTGATTTCAATACAAATTTCCGCCCCTTCGACACAGGCTCTTAAGGTTAAGGTCCCTTTCTGCGGCATCGCCTCAAGTGCATTTACAATACAATTCAGTAAGATTTGCTGAATTGCCAACCAATTGGCCTTAATCGGAGGTAGCTGAGGCGGAATCTCTTGATGAACCGTCATGAGTCCTTCTTCTTCATCCTCTAATCGGTCGCGGATTCTACCGCGTAGAACTTCGCGGATGGCATCAACCGCTTCGGTAACGTCAACATGCTCGCGCGGCAAGGGACAGCCGGTTCCCAGCCAGCGTAAATTTTCAAGTAAAAGGCGAGCGTATGTACAACTGCGTAAAACAATCTTTAAAAATTTTGGATTGGCAATAAAATAGTCATCCTGCCTGGCTCCAACCGTAATCTGCTGAAGTTCACGATCCATAGCCTCGATAAAACCGTGGGTCAAACTGTGAAATAACGGTTTACAGAGTTCATAGGGAATACCCACTTGCGGGAGTTCGGCAGAGAGGTGGCTAATCGCTGTCTCCATTTCTTCGAGCGTTTCTTTATTTGAGGCAGCCGGAATTTTGATATAAATTTCACCTTCTTTGTTGATGCGCAGCGTGCCGCCGTTTAGAAACACGGCTTTCTTCAATAACAGCAAACTAACAGCCGCAACATTACCCTGCGACAGGCGGCGAAGATCATGTAACTCCAGCAACTTCTCTTTCGGATAATAGGGCAAGACGAGGTACAGATCCATTCCTAGACGGTCGTTATCAAGTCGGTTATCGTGAATTTGAATGACTTGTCGCTTAGAGATATCGGTATCTTCTGTTGTCGTATCGGGAATACAGCCTGATATACCTTGAAAAAACAGCCACAAACCCAGCGACAGCAGATCGCTATCAAGCCAACCCTTCAAGGTTATACCGATTGGTTTATTACGACGATGTCCGGCGGAAAGGATTTTATATTTGCCGTCATTAAAAACCATCAATTCTTCAAACGTTAGTTCAACAACGGTGCCATCTGAAAATTCTTGGGCGAGTGACGGTTTGAGGTGCAGGAAAGCAAGGCCTTCAAGCAGTTGCGTGCAGTATTTGGCCTGAGGCATGTAACTTTGCAAAATACCAAGCCGATTGCGTAAACTATGCACAAGATCGCGCGTTAGGGCGGTATAGTATTCCATACTCGCCATGATGTTAGGATCGGCCTGATAGACATCCAACTTGTAGGCCAGATTCATTTTTTGAGCAAGCAGTACTTTTGCAGCGGCCTCTTTAATTTCATCTTGCCGAGTCTGCTCAAGATTTTGTAACGAGGCGTTAGGCCCTAAATAACGCTGTAGCAGCTTATCCAATATCATGGAGTCAAACGGTTTAGGCATATGGTCATCAGCTCCTAATTCAAGAGCCTTTTGTCGTTCCTCGTCATCCAATGAGGCAGTAAAAACAACGATAGGAATATTGGCTGTTTGAGGATTATTTCTTAAGGCTGTGATTGCATCAAGGCCATCCATATAAGGCATCACAATATCGATAATGATCAAATTGGGTTGCCAGCTTTCCGCTTTGGCAATAGCTTCTAACCCGTTTCTGGCTTGGGCAACTTCGTACCCGCGCATTTCAAGCATACGTACTAAGAGTTTTAACATATCGGGTGCGTCATCGACGCAGAGAATCTTGTTCATGATCATGTCCTTGTAACCATTGGCGAAAGTTTTTGAGAGATGGATTTCGTTTTGGAAGTGTAAATGGGTATTGGGGTAATAACTCAGAAAGTGGCGAAGAAAATTCAAGAAAATCAGCCACTTGCTCGGCAATATCGGCCAGATGCTCATCAGCATAACGACCGCCCTCACGCCAGACGGGGCGACCATCACGCGGCCTTACTTGTAACTGGGCCAACCAGTCTACTTTGCGCCAGGCACATGCTTTGGCAATAACCGGCACAACAACCAAACCTTCAATTTGTCGACGGTGGAGTAAGGTGGGGACTTCTTGACCCAGAATAAATTCTGACGTCAAGAAATTGGCGCTAACTAACAAAATAGCCACACGCGCCTGGCTAATAATTTCTTGGATCTCTTCTTGCCAGTCGTGACCGGCTTCAATTTGATCATCGCTCCAGACCTGGGTTAAACCCGCATGCTGGAGCACACTAAGGTGAGCGAGCAACTGCTCTTTCTCATCCTCGTCTTTGTGACTATAGCTTATAAAAATTGTTGGTTTCTGTACGATTTTTCTATCCACGGCCAAATATATTTTCAAGTCACCTAGCTAAAGGATTCAGTCGGATTTTGGGTTAAGCCGCTTTTACATAATAGATTATAACATAATAAGTTAAGTCTGTTAAACCTAGTTACCAAATTTATGGGAAAAGGGTACTAAATTAGTGTATTTGTTACCTTATGACAAGTTAACCCTCGAAAACCGCTAAGTTATGTCAAATTAACCGAACAAATGAGCGAAATATCACAATTGCAAAGAGACTCTTGTTGGGGGTATAATCTTTTGGTATGTTGACTGAAGGGTACCAAATTTATGTTTGAAACCACCGAAAATCACGACATTGAAAATCAATACCGGGTCGATTTACCGCTTTTTGCCGGCCCCCTCGACCTGCTGTTAAGCCTGATTGAGCAAGAAGAGCTTGACATCACTAAAATTGCGCTGGCCCAGGTAACGGATCAATATTTGGCCCATATCGACGATCTGCGCGAAACCGATCCCGATGAGTTAAGCGATTTTTTAGTGATTGCGGCTAAGTTGATTTTGATAAAATCGGAGATGCTGCTTCCCCGGCCACCGCCTATTTTGGCCGAAGAAGATGAGGAAGATGTGGGGGATGAACTGGCTCGCCAACTTATCATTTACAAGCGATTTAAAGAGATCGCTAGCCACTTACGCGACCTGGAAGATATTGGTGAACGTGGCTTTGTTCGGGTTGTTCCCCAAGTAAAAATTGAACCAAAACTTATTCCGGGCGACGGCAGTCTTAAGGCACTGCTGGCCGCAGCCCGGCGGGCGATGACCATCAAACCGGAGCCGCCCGATGTCGATGAGATGATCTCGCCTCAAGTGGTTACCATCGGCCAGCAGATGGCCCACATTTGGCACAGTATTAATACCACCCGCCAGGTTTCTTTTGTCGAACTGCTCAGCCACAGCCGCAACCGTATCGAGGTTATTGTGACGCTGCTGGCTATCCTGGAATTGATCAAACGTCGCATTGTAGATGTTGAGCAGACGGCCCATTTCGGTGACATCATCATCGAGAAACGGGCCGTCATTCCTGAATTATCGGAAAGCGAGTGGGAAGCCATAACCGGCTTAACCGAGGTTTCTTAACTAATCGCCTAAGTTGGCCCCAATCAATCGCGCACTTTTAACCCAGGGATGGTCGAGGGGAACGACCTTTCGCTTGCCGACCACATCCTCAATAGGCACCGGTTCAACCCCTTCACCCCGGGCGGCAACCATAACGCCATAAACACCCTCGTTGATAAAATCGGCGCAGGCCGTACCGAGCCGCGTAGCCAGCAAACGGTCAGCAGCGGAAGGTGCGCCACCCCGCTGAAGATGGCCCAAAATTGTGACTCGCGACTCAAGACCGGTTAACTCTTCGAGTTGGTTCGCCACGCGCAGCGTATTGCCTTTATGAAGCGACTTCAACTCTTTGACTTTAGCCTTGGCCTTCTTTTTAGCGGCCTTGTCCTTGGCTTTGTCGACCTTTTCTTCCATTGCACGAATAGTCTTTGCATCCGCTTGTGAGAGAGCGCCCTCGGCAATAGCAACGATGCTAAAATTTTTCCCGGCCCGCGAGCGCAGACGAATGGCCTCGGCTACATTTTCTATATCGTAGGGAATTTCGGGAATAAGAATGACATCGGCTCCACCGCTAAGCCCTGCGCCCAAAGCCAGCCAGCCGGCATTGTGCCCCATAATTTCTACAACAATAATGCGATGATGGCTGTGAGCCGTACTGTGCAGCCGGTCGATAGCCCCGGTGGCGATGCCCAGTGCCGTATCGAAACCGAATGTCACATCGGTTTTGGCGACATCATTATCAATGGTTTTAGGCAGCGTGATAACGTTAAGTCCTTTTTGCATCAACCGATAAGCATTTTTATGGGTTCCGCCACCGCCCATACAGACCAAGACATCGAGATGATGCCGTTCGTAATTGTCGACAATAACATCGGTCATATCGAGTAATTTACCGCCAACCGGCATACGGTGGGGTTTATCACGGCTGGTGCCTAACACGGTTCCCCCAATTGTCAAAATGCCGGACAGAGCGCTTCCATCCAGCCGAATGATGCGATTTTCCATCATCCCACGAAAGCCATCTTTAAATCCGATGACCTGCATGCCAAAGTAGCTGGTGGCTGCTTTACCTACGCCACGCAATGCGGCATTCAAGCCTGGACTATCGCCGCCGGCGGTTAAAATTCCTATATATTTAGTCAACTTTGATGCTCCTTGTAGACTTTGTTAGTTAGTTTGTTTGTTGGTTTGTTGGTCGATTAATTTCTAAAACTACAATAGTAGTGTGGCATAGGATAGGATGGATAGCTAAAGCTATTACTACAAACAACAGATACTTACACTACCGACTTGGTAGGGTAAAGTAGAATTGGCTGCCCTGCCCTACTTTACTTTCAACACCGACACTGCCGCCCAGTTTTTCGACGACCCGCCGGACGATAGACAATCCCAATCCTTGCCCATCGGCCTGCATTTCATCGACGCTGGCGAAATCGGCAAAGAGGTGGGCTTGTTCATCCAAGGAAAGTCCCTCGCCGCTGTCGCGCACCCAAAAGCGAACCTGACCACTGGCCAGAGGGGTAGCGCCTAACTCTAAGCGAGGCGACTCACCTCCAAATTTCAGACCGTTGCTGATATAGTTGGCCCATACTTCCTCCAGCCAGGGTCCGTATCCTAATGCCGTCGGCCATCGAGACGGCACAATTAACTCACCTTGATAGGTTTGAATCATATCAGCTAAACTTTCCTGAACCCGACTCACCACGCTGGCCATATCAACCGGCTTGACCTCAACCTCACCTTTACGGACCCAGGCCAGCAGCAGCAAATTATCGATAACTTTGACACCCTGCTGCCCACCACGTTCGATCTGTTCCAGAAGCTTTAAGGTCGCCGGATTTTCGCTCTCTAGCTGAGCCAGATCATCTTTGAGCCGATCGGTTACGCCGACGATCGAGGAGAAGGGGTTTTTTAAATCGTGGGCCACGGTACGCGCAAATGCATCTAACTCTTGATTGCTAGCTTGCAGCGCCAGATTAGACTCTAAAAGTTCAATGTTGGCTTTTTGCAGATCAACATTTGCTTGCTGTAGATCAGCATTGGTTTCTTGAAGCTGCTGTTGCAGCGTGCGGATTGTTAAGTGGGTGCGCACCCGCACCAATACTTCGGCAATTTGGAAAGGCTTGGTGATGTAGTCTACCCCGCCGACCGAAAAAGCCTTTACTTTATCCAACACTTCATCGAGAGCGCTGATAAAAATAACCGGAATATCCTTGCTGCCGGGCTTGGCCTTGATGGCCTCACACAGTTCATAGCCGTTCATACCGGGCATGTTGATATCCAACAGGATCAAATCCGGCGGCTCGGCTTCGATAATCATCAGGGCCATTTGCGCATTGGGGGCACCACGTACTTCGTAGCCTTGCTCGGTTAACATACTGGATAGAACGCGCAAATTTGGCAACGTATCATCCACAATTAAGATATCGCCTTTGGTTTGGATATAGGGTTGGGGGGATGGGTTGGTCATTAATTTTTCTCCTCGATAGAGATTGGAGGGTAAAAGGTCGATGAAGAGACAGGCTATGGGTCAAAATATATATCAAAGTAAACTCTGACACCCCACTAAATTTGACGCTCCATCGTGCCGAATTTATCTCGTCTCTATAGTTCTAATCTCCACTGGTTAGATCAACAATTTTATCAAATCTAAAGTCATGCACCAACTGGCCCAATGCATCGGCCAAAGAGGCGTGCTCGGGCCGAATTTCATCGAGCAGGTCAAAAATAACCTTATCCTTACCACGCATTGCGGCGTGATGCAGTTCGGTTACCCAAGCATTGGGCAAAGCTGCCAGGTCATCTGCCGCCAGCGAGGCTCGCTTTTGGTACCCATTGTCCAAATCATCGCCCGATTCATATTGGTATTGTACACCAAGATGCTTAGCCATTCTATCAAAAATATCGGAATTACGGAATGGTTTGCGCACAAAATCATCGAAACCGGCTGACAATACCACGGCCCGCTGCTCTTCAAAGGCACTGGCCGTAAGGGCGATGACAATGGTCGCCTGGCCTTTGTCTGATGCCTTGATATGCTGGGCGGCTTCATAACCGTTCATCACCGGCATGCGCAGATCCATCCAAATGAGATGGGGATTCCACGTCTCCCACAGCTCTAATCCTTCTTGCCCGTTGACAGCTTCACGGACCTCAAAACCAAGTGGTTCTAACAAGTTAACCAACAACTTCCGGTTGGCCCAGGTATCTTCGACCACCAAGATACGGTACTTAGGCTGATCAGGGGCCAAACTCAACACCCGCCGAGTTGGGGGTTTCATCTGGGAGTCGACCGCATCAGCCGGTTTCACGTAAATATCAAAGGCAAACATCGAACCTTTTTCGCTTTCACTACTGACGTTAAAATCGCCACCCATCAGCCGAACGAACTGGCGGCTAATCGGCAGCCCTAAGCCGGTTCCCTCCTGCATGCGCTCGCCGCTGCTGGTTTGCACAAAGGCTTCAAACAGGCCATCTAACTCTTCAGGCGCAATGCCGAGACCGGTATCGGTAACTTCGAAGTAAAGGTGGAGAGATTGTTGGTCAGCGGGTTGACCATTAAGCCGAACCCGAAGGGAAACACCGCCTTCTTCCGTGAATTTGACGGAGTTGCCCAGCAAATTGATCAACACTTGACGCAGCTTGCTCTCATCGGCACGGATGTAACGCGGCACATTAGGCGTGCGCTCAAAAATGAGTTGTAAATCTTTTTCTTCGGCCCGCAGCCGGAACATGTCTTCCAGATCATCCAGCAAACGATGCAGATCAAAATTTTGCTCGTGCAGCGTCACGCGCCCGGCCTCGATCTTCGACATCTCCAGCACATCGTTAATTAACGACAGCAGATGCTCGCCACTGCGGCTGATAATCGTGAGATTTTCTTGATGGGCTTCAGGAATATTCTTGTCACGCTCCATCAGTTGAGCAAAGCCCAAAATTGCATTCAAAGGCGTACGCAGTTCGTGGCTCATGTTGGCTAAGAAGGCACTCTTGGCCCGATTGGCCGCTTCGGCTGCTTCTCTAGCTTGTAAGGTCTGGTTATAGAGGCGCGCATTATCCACCGCAATGGCCGCCAACCGGGCAAACTGCTCCAGCAGCTTAATTTCATCGGATGAGATTACGCGCTCCGGATCAGTTGCGCCCATGACGATAACGCCTACCACAGTCTCACCGATCTTTAGCGGAACTCCAACTGTGTAATGGGCTACGGTATAGGCCTGGCCGCTCAACCGTTCTTGCCATGAGCCATAATCGGGAATAATAATGGTCTCCCCACTTTGCCACACCTGCCCAACCAATCCCTGACCGGCTTTTAGAGATTTCTGGGGAAGTTCCGTGGGAAAGCCGACTGCCGCGACTTGATCAAGTGTGTTGCTTTCGGGAGTCCCCAAATAAAATACCCCGTCGTAAATATTTAACAGTTGGCAAGCCCGCTCTAAGATGCTTTCTAACAGATCGGCCACGTCGAGGCGGTTGAGCAGCGCCAGCGCCGTATCATGCAGGGCGGCCAAATAGTTACGCTGACGGCGAACCTCCCCATGCGCTTCTTCCAGCTCTTTTACCTTTTCATACAACTGCCGATTTAGTCTTTCGGCCTTAACTTTGGCCGACTCCAACTCTCCAGTCCAGCGCATGTTGGCAACCGTTACCCCTACAAAAGAGGCAATATGGCGCAGCAACTCTTCATCCCGCGAGTCGTAGGCGCGGCGACTCTTACTGGCGACATTGATAGTGCCGATAGCCTGATCACCAACCACCATCGGCACAACCAGGGATGACAGAAATCCTCCCTCCCGTAGGGACGAACGCGCCTCATACTCGGCGCTTGAAAGGTCGGCAATATTAATCGCTTTACGCTTCTGAATCGCCTCTTCGATGATTGTGCCCGCCAACGGAACCGGCTCCTTTAGATCCAGACCACCGCTATCACCGATGCAAGCATGAATCTTGTAGGTATCACCTTCATCATCCAGAAGCGTGATGCTAGCCCTATCGGTTTGGATAATTTGTAAGATTGACCGTGTGGCGATATCGAAAATTCCCGGCTCCGCAGTCGCTAAATTTAACTGCTGCCCCATCGAGTTGAGCAATTTTAGACGTTGCGCGTAGGTTTCGGTTTCGGCCAGCGCCATTTGCGTTTGCGTGAATAGGTCCCGGAGTCTGGCCCGACTTTCCTCTAGTTTAGCCTCAGCCTGTTTGCGATCGGTAATATTGCGGACAATACCGATAACCTCATCCGGGCCGGAAACAACCATACGTGTCTCGAAATCTTCTAAAACACCTTCACGGGAGCGCAATTGATATTCAACCGTTGTCATCTCGCCGCTATCAAGGGTTTTAGCAATGTGTTGCATAGCCAACTCGCCCAGATCCGGAGGCAAGGCGTCTCGAATATTGCGACCAACAAGGGTGTCCGGGTCAGCATAGGTGCCGGCCTGCAAAGCTTCGAACTCTAAAACATTACCATCACGATCTATATTCAACATCAGATCGGGTATGGCATTTAAGAGAGCACGGGTGCGGCTTTCACGCTGGCGCAGCGCCTCTTCAACCTTTTCTCGCTCCACAATCTCTTTGAGAAGCTGCTCGTTGCTCTTAACCAAATCGCGCGTTCGAGACTCAATTTGCTCACGAAGCTGCTGCTTTTGCATTTCGTTGATAATCGACCGCCTCCGCAGCGCCAGCAGCACTATTCCCACAGCTACCAAAGCAACACCGCCTCTAAACCAGTTGGTTTGCCACCACGATGGTATAATATTAAGGGATAGCGTTCGCTCTGTTTCGTTCCATAAACCGTCGCTGTTGGTGGCCTTAACCCGAAACGCATAGCGTCCCGGCGGCAAATTTGTATAGGTTACAAAGCGATTGTCCGCGTCTCGATAGTTCCAGTCCTGATCGAAACCGTCTAGCATAAAAGCATACTTTATCTTGTCTGGCCCGCTGTAATCGAGCGCCGCGACTTCAAACGAGAAGATATAATCGTCGCGATCAAACTCCAGCTCCTCGATGGTTTCAATCGGCTGCTGGAGCAGAGAGTCCTCGCCAACCGGCACCGGTTCGTTGAACAGCCGTAGGTCGGTAATGACGATGGGTGGCATAACGTCATAATCCTCAATCTCGGACGGGTAGAAGGCATTGAAGCCATTTACGCCGCCAAAAAACATCTCGCCGTCGGGATTTTGGTGGTAGCTAAAGATACTGAACTCATTATGCTGCAAACCATCATCCCGATCGTAGTTACGGAAAGTCTCGGCGGTGGGGTCAAATTTCGAAAGCCCCTTGTTGGTACTCAACCACAAATTACCCTCGGCATCTTCCAAGATGGCGTAAACCACATCGTTGGGCAGGCCGTGTTTTTTACGATAGGCCGTAAACTGCTCCGTTTCGCGGTCGAATTTATTGAGACCTCCCTCGGTGCCGACCCACAGATTTCCGGCACGGTCTTCGTGAATAACAAAGGTGCTGTCATGGCTAATGCTGGTCGGATCATCGGGATCGTGCGCGTAAGGCGTAAAACGCTCCGTTTGAGGGTCGAAGCGATTGATGCCGCCGGCCATCGTAGCGATCCACAGCATCCCCTCCGCATCTTGATAAATTGCGCGAATAGTGGCATTAGAGGGGCTGTAGGGACTATCAGGATCAACCCCATAGCTTGTAAACTGTTCCGTATCGCGATCAAAGCGGTTCAACCCATCACCGCTCCCAATCCAAAGGGTACCCTCGCTATCCTCAAAAATAGCCATAACGATGTCGTTACTGAGGGTCGTCGGATCGTCCGGATAATGCCGGTAGGTGGTAAACCGGCCTGTCTCGCGATCCATTTTGTTCAATCCGCCTAAAAAGGTACCCACCCAAAAATCGCCCTGCGAGTCCTCGTACAGCGACCAAACCCTATCGCTGCTGAGGCTGGCGGGATCATCCGGATCGTGGCGATAATGGGACATCTCGCCGGTGGCGCGATCGATACGATCCAGCCCGGTGCCGTTAAGGCCAACCCACAAAATGCCGTCGCTATCTTCAAAAATCGGCCAAACCAAATTACTGCTTAAACTATCAGGATTGTCATCTTCATGGCGATAATGGGTTTCGAACTTTATCTTGGCCCGATCAAGACGACTCAGCCCGCCGGCTCCCACCCAAAGCGCTCCGGTTTGATCCTCATACAGCGCAGTCACAAGGTTCGAGTTCAACGAATAGGGGTTGTCCTCTTCATACCCATACTGTGTAAATTGTTCCGAGGTTGGATCAAACAAGTTGAGGCCGCTATTCCGCGTACCAATCCACAAGGCTCCAGTTTGATCCTGAAGCAAATTCATGACAAAATCATCACCTAAGCTATGGGGATCATCAGGATCGTGTTGATAGCGCGTTACTTCTTCGTTGGCCGGATCAAAACGAATGAGGCCGTTGCGCTCCGTACCGGCCCAGATCAAACCGGCCTGGTCTTCGTAAAGCGAGGTAACGTGCATGCCACTAAGCGCAGCAAGCGTATCGACGTCGCGAGCAAACTGCTCGGTAGCCGGATCAAAGCGATCGAGGCCATCGTCCGTACCGGCCCACACCAGTCCGGTCGAGTCGACCATGACCGCACTTACGGCGTTGCTGATCAAACTGCCGGGATCACGGGGATTATGATGGTAGGTGGTAAAGTTGCCGGTCGTGCGATCGAACTTATTCAGGCCGCCCTGAGCCGTGCCTAACCACAAATCACCCTCGGCATCTTCCGCAATCGAAACGACAAGATCATCACTGATGCTGTTCGGATCGTCGGCGTGGGGTTGGTAGCGCGTAAATTGACCGGTCGCCGGATTGAAACGATTTAGGCCGCCGCCCCAGGTACCGACCCACAAGACATCCTCGTTATCCATGTGCAGGTCGCGAACCGTGTTGGCACTGAGACTGTAAGGATCATCAACATCGTTCTGAAACGACTCTAAGGTATAGCCGTCGAAGCGATGTAAGCCATCGTAATTACCAAACCACATAAACCCTTTGGAGTCTTGCACCATCGTTAAAACCCCTATTTCTTCCAATGTCTGTCCGTTATTGAGCAAAACAGGGAAGAACTTAAGGGCATCAGGGCCGGTTTGGGCGGTAACTTTAGGCGATAAGGCTAAAATTACAATAAAAATTAAGAAAAGTTTAGCGAGCGTTTTCATGGAATGAAATTACGCCTATAATATCAATTGGACACATTACGGGCAGTCTTTTCTAATATAGTAGCCAAATGCGAAAAAAGTGCGAAAAATCGATGGGCGCAATCAAATGGCTATAAAATCTGCCCGAGTACAGCGAAAATCTGCCTCCTCAATTGAGAAAGAATAAAACGGTTTATGACGGATCTACACATTAAAGTTTTGGGACAACCGCAAGTCACTTTGCACAACAAAGCTGTTACCGGTTTCGGCACGGCCAAAACCGAAGCATTGTTCTATTTTTTAGCGGTTACCGGTCAGCCGCAAACCCGTGAAGTTCTGGCCGATCTATTTTGGGGCGAGATGGATGAAGGCAAAGCCAAACGGAATTTGACCAAGTCACTCTCAACTCTACGCAAGTTGGTTGATCCCTTTCTCGAAATCGAACGGCAGAGCGTAGCCTTTAAATCTGACGCATCGGTACAACTTGATACGAAGCTTTTTCAAACCCACATTGAATCCGACGACAAGAACGCGCAATTAAATGTCCTAAAAAGAGCCATCGATCTCTATCAGGGTGATTTCCTGGATGGAATTTATGTTAAAGACTCACTGCCATTTGAAGAATGGATGCTTAACCAACGCGAACATTACCGCGAACTCATGCTCGATGGGCTGGAAAATCTGGTGACCCAATATATTCATCAAGGCGATTACGACAACGGCATTACGTACGCCAATCGTCTACTGGAACTCGATCCCTGGCGCGAGTCGGCTCACCGGCAGATGATGACCATGTTGGCCCGCAACGGCCAGCGTAACGCTGCCCTGGCGCAATACGAAACCTGCCGTCAGCTTTTGGATGAAGAGTTTGGCGTAGAACCGACTGCCGAAACCACGGCTCTCTACAAACGCCTAAAAACCGCTGACGCTCCACCGCCCCATAATTTACCGCCCCAGTCCGATGCTTTTATTGGCCGCGAGACGGAACTACAACAATTGGTAGCCGACCTGGAAAACAACAGTTGCCGGATGCTGACGCTCGTTGGGCCGGGCGGCGTCGGTAAAACCCGCCTGGCTTTGCAAGGAGCCACACGCTTCACCGATCCGAAAAATCTTACCGGCGTCACGAATTTCCAAGGGGGTATTTACCTTATTGCGCTGGCCGGTTTAGTTGAAGACGATACATTGGGCAAGCCGGCCGGTTATGCCGAACTGTTGATTTCAACCATAACGAACACGCTGCAAATGACCGCCTCCGGCAGCACATCGCCGTTGAATGCCTTGATCACCCAACTGCAAAAAGCGGGACCAACCCTTCTGGTGTTGGACAACTTCGAGTACTTCATTGAAGAGGCTCACCTGCTGGATCGATTGCTCCAGCAGGCTCCCAATCTCAAGCTGCTCGTAACGTCGCGTGAACGTCTTAATCTCCGCCAAGAATGGGTGCTTGAACTCACAGGGCTTACTTATCCATCAACCGATGCGCTTGGCTCCACAACCACCAATCCGGAGAAATACAGCGCTGTCGCTCTATTTATGGAGCGTGCGCGCCAGGTACGGGGCGATTACGCGCTTGGTGATGATGAGCTACCGGATGTGATCAAAATCTGTCGCCTGGTCGATGGTACGCCCTTAGCGCTTGAACTGGCGGCCAGCCTGCGACGGCTGTCGACCTGTGCCGAAATCGCCGCCGGCATCGAGGCCAATCTCGATTTTCTATCCAGTTCCCTGCGCAACCTGCCGGTCCGGCATCGCAGTTTACGCGCTATGTTTGAACATTCGTGGAGCTTACTGCAACCCGAAGAACAAGACGGGCTACGCCGACTATCCGTTTTTCGAGGCGGGTTTCAGCAAGAGGCGGCCAAAGATGTGGCCGATGCGGCGCGGCCGGTGCTGGCTTCGCTCATCGACAAATCGCTTCTGCGCCACAGTCCATCAGGACGTTACCATATCCACGAGCTACTGCGCCAGTACGCCGCCGAAAAGCTGGCCCAGAACCCGCCTGAACAGGAGGCAACGTTCAACCGCCACAGCCGCTACTATGCCACGTTTTTACAGCAGCGTGGCGGCGAATACCAAGAGGCCGAACACACCAAAGTGTTGTCCGAACTAAGTGCCGAGGCTGATAACATCCGCGCCGGCTGGCAGCATGCTATCGGTTCCGAGCAAAACGCGACCGTAGCCGATATTAACCAGTATTGGTATTTGGGCCGTTTTGAGCAGGCGGCAGGGCTGTACCACAAAAGTTTGGCCGCCCTACGTGCCCCTAGCCCCACCTGGGATAGAGGTCTGGATCTGCATCAGCAGGGCTTCTTGGCCTATCAGCAAGGTGATTACAGCACCGCCCACCGGCGATTGACCGAAAGTTTGTCGGTGCTGGCCGCGGCCGGAGACCCGCTGTATGCGGCCCGTTCGAACGTACTGTTGGGTATGGTAGCCTATAGCCGGGGCGAGTGGGACGAAGCCACACGACTGCTAAGCCAAAGTCACAAGGATTTAGAAGCATTAGGTGAAAGCCGCTACCGGGGCTATGCGCTTAGTACGCTAGGGCTGACGCTTCACGCAACGGGCCAA
>JAGRBZ010000547.1 GCA_020433805.1 Anaerolineae bacterium | reverse complement strand
AAACCAGGGAAAGAAACCAGGGTTTTCGGTGCATTCGATCAATTTTGCGCCAAAAACGGCTCACGCAAGCGTATATGTTCAGTTCTGAAGTTAAAACCCTGGTTTCTTGGACCGAAGTCTCGCTGTACTCCTAGCCAATAAAGTGTTTAGGAATGAATGATAGGAGGGGCTATTATGGCATGGAAGACAGTACCGTATCGTTGGCGGTGGTCTCTCAAAAGTAGTCCGGCGCAGTTATGGCCCTATGTCGCCGATACCGAGCGGTTTAATCTCGCTGCCGGGTTGCCGTCGATTTATTTTACAGAGCTGGCGCTTGAAACGGGCGGTAGTCGACGTTTTGGCGAGACCAGTAAGTTCGGTATCAGCGTCAGGTATGAGGATCATCCGTTCGAGTGGATTAAAGAGCGCGAGTTTAGCAACCTGCGTACGTTTGAGTCCGGGCCGTTAGCGCGGACGTATGCTCATGTACGTCTGGAACCCCACCCATCCGGTACAACGCTCTATTACGATGTCGATGTTACGCCGGCCAACGTCGTAGGCCGATTGGGTATCCCCTACCAGTTTGGCTGGCAGATGTATCGCGATTTTGATCGCATCTTTCGGCAAATCGATCGCGCTTTGCAAAATCAGCAACCGCACATGTTCACGCTCCCCGTGACGCCCTTAACCCCGTTGGCCCGCACGCGGCTGGAACGTTTAAGCCAAACGTTAATCGGTCAAGGGTATGGCAGCGTCCAAGTGCAGCAGTTAACGGCGTTGATAACCGATAAGTCTGACCTCGATTTAGCCCGCCTACGACCGTATGTACTGGCCGATACCTGGCAAGCGCCGCGTCGAGAGATATTAGAGTTATTTCTGGACGCAGCCAAGATTGGACTGCTGCAAATGCACTGGGATATTATGTGTCCGCTCTGCCGGGGGGCTAAACAGACAGTCCCGTCGTTGGATCAAGTTCAAAAGGGTATTCACTGTTCAACTTGCAATATTGATTTTGAAGCGAATTTCTCCGATAATGTTGAACTTACCTTTCGCCCCCATTCTCAGATCCGGTCTGTTGATGAAGCCGCGTATTGTATTGGCGGCCCGATGGTCACTCCGCATATACTCCTCCACCAAACGCTTGCTCCCGGTGAAACGCGTCGTCTCAGCCATGTTCAGTTCGAAGATGACGGCCTTCGACTGCGCAAATACCCGGTGTCGAGCAGTGGCTGCGTTTTGACCAAACAAGCGAAGGCGTGATTGATAACGTCTCGGTCGCATTGGAAATGAATACGATGCATATTCATCAAGCTGATCCTGCATGGATCGCCGTATCTGCCCAGAAACCAAGCTATCAAGCTGATCGTTCCTCCGCCGGAGAAGAATCAGCTCAGTCGGTTACCGTAACAACGTTTGAGATTACCAATCAAACATCACTCCCTCAACAGTTTTATATTGAGCGGGCCGACTGGTATAATAATGCCGTAACGGCCACCCGGGTGACTTCCTTACAAAAGTTTCGCGATTTATTTAGCCACGAAGTGCTTCGTCCCGGCGAGGAGATCGGGATACAGGGTATGACGCTGCTTTTTTCCGATTTGGTCGGCTCAACAGCCATGTACAACCGGTGGGGCGATGCAGCGTCGTATGCATTGGTGCGGGAACAGTTTGCTTTTCTGCAGCGCATCGTGCGAGATTGCGACGGGGCGGTTGTTAAAACCATCGGCGATGCCATTATGGCCGCCTTTGCCGACCCGGCCAATGCCGTTGCGGCGGCGCTGGCTATCCAGAAAGAAGTTTATACATTCAACACCCGCCATTCGGAACCACTCGTTATCAAGTTGGGATTGCATTACGGCCCTTGTATCGCGGTGAACCTCAACGATCGGCTCGACTATTTTGGCACCACCGTTAATTTGGCTGCGCGACTGGAAGGGCAAAGCGGCGGCGGCGACCTGGTCATCTCCGAAGCTGTGCGCTGCGAGCCGGGCGTGGCCGATCTGCTGGCTGCCGAGCCGGTTACCATCACCCAATTTGCAACCTCGATCAAAGGGTTTGATGATCATTTCTGTTTGTATCGGGTTCGGTATGCCAACGGCAAGAGCAAAGTAAAAAGTAAGGCGTAGTGGTCTTTGATTGCGATGGCGTAGTTCGGGCGAGACGGATGAAGAACGGGTGGCAAAAGTGGCAGAACATGTCAAAAATGAGCATAATAGTGAAGATGTTACGTCTGAATCGGTCGCTTTCTTGATCAGTACTACAACGAGACTTCGGTCTGAGAAACCAGGGTTTTAACTTCAGAACTGAAAATATGGGCTTGCGTGAGCCGTTTTCGGCGCAAAATTGGTCGAATTGACCGAAAACCCTGGTTTCTTTCCCACGCTTATGTCAAAATCTCGTGGTAGTGCTAGGTGTAGACAATAATGAGGGCGTAGCACGACTATAAGTACAAGCAGAAAACTCTGGAGGACTTGAACTTCATGAAGCGTTGGTTTGTTACTCTTCTACAAACGCTTTTTTTTGTTGTCGTGGGCGCTGTCGTTTATAAACTGGTGCAATACGGGCGGCGACTGCTCAAACAACCCTATTTGGCAGCTAATACGCTGCCGGATGATCTTGAAAGCCATAGCACCATCGAGGCGAAGGGGCTGCGGATTGCCGCCGCCAATTTGCTGGCGGGGGTCGAAAAACGGCTCTTGCTCGACGGGCAGGAAAAATGGGTGCTGTGCGCCGGTCTACGCAATTTTAGAGAACCGTGGGCCCGTGATTTTGGCTTCGCCAGTTTCGGTTTGATCGAACTGGGCGAGTTTGAGATTGTCAAAGAGGCGCTTGAGGTTTTTCTGATCTATCAGCGTCCGTCCGGACAGTTTCCGGTTAAGGTCCACTCTACCTCCATTCCCGACCGTTATCTCCATTCGCTGCTCAAACGGGAGCAGCCCATCTATGCCCCTATCCGGCCTAAATATATTACCGCTCACAATACCATCTCGCTCGATGGTAATGGGTTGTTGGTTATCGCTGCCCTTAATTACATGGCTCGATCCGGTGATGAGGCGTTTGCTGCCACCCACTGGCCGGCTCTCAAGCAGGCCGTACTGTGGATGGAGGAACACGCGATGGCTGAGGATGGTCTCCTCCACCAGGCCGCCTTCGCCGATTGGGCAGACAGTATCGCCCGGTCGGGTCGCGTGTTGTACACCAACGTTCTTTATTGGAAGGCGCTACACGAGCTGGCGGTGGCGGCTCCACTGTACGGTAGTGGGGATGATGAAACCGTCTTTACTCGAAAAGCGGCGCGGTTAAAAGAGGCCATCAACGCCCATTTTTGGCGTGAAGATTTGGGCTACTATGTTACCAATGAAATGTTTGATAATTTAAGCAGTAGTGGTAATCTTCTGGCTATCGCTTGGGATTTAACTACGCCTGAGCAAGCGCACGCGATTTTAGACTGTATGGATGATTTCGATATGGCTAATCCGGTGCCGACGCAGGTGGTCCATCGGGCCTATCCCGACAAGTTTATCGCGCTTGAAAATCGGCTGGGTGGTATTCCCAATTACCATACCTCGGCGGCGTGGCTGTGGTTGGGGGCGTGGCATATTATCGCGCTGTCACGTATGGAGCGTCTTATGGAAGCCGAACTGCTTCTCTATCGTGCCTCTAACGTCATTGTCAGAGATGGCGCTATCCACGAAGTTTACGCACCCGATGGCTTCTATCTTAACAGTTTCTGGTATACTTCGGAGGCTCCTTTAACTTGGAGCGCCGGTATGATGGTTTACGCGCATTACGTTTATCAACGTCACGTTAAAACGATTTTAAAAGGCCAATCCGTCTCAGAAAACAATTGAAGATCGGCATTAAGTATCTGCCATCCTGGAAAAAGGAGATAGGGAGATTAAGAGATTGATCTTACTCAATCTCCTCATATCTCACCTCCTGTCGGATTGTGCAGGTTAAATTATTTTTATGATTTGCCTTGAGGAGCAATAATGCACATAGCCCATTTTACCAATACCTATCATCCGGTTATCAGCGGCGTTGTCCGTTCGATTGATACCTTTCGCCAGGGTTTGACGGCGTTGGGCCATAACGTCTTTATCTTTGCCCAATCAACCAGCGATTACAAAGATAAAGAACCCTTTGTTTTTCGCTATCCGGCTGTTGAATTGCCGCTGTCGCATAACTTTCCGCTTACCATTCCCGTTTCACCCTTCGTTGATAAGCTTATTCCTTCTCTAAAGCTGGATGTTATCCATAGTCATCATCCCTTTTTGTTGGGGCGGGCCGCCGTCACCCAAGCGGAAACGCATGGGGTACCGCTGGTGTTTACCTTTCATACGCGCTATCGGGAATATAGCCATTATGTGGCTCTGAACCAAAATTTTGTCAAAGACGCGATCGATTATTGGCTTGGTCAATACATGGAACGCTGTCATCACATAGTTGTGCCGAGTAACAGTATCAAAGAGATGATCGGGGATGTGTATGGCGTAACTAGTCAGGTAACAGTTGTGCCTACCGGTATCGACCTACATCCTTTTCAGGCCGCAGACCCGACAACTATTCGCCAAAAACGGGGCTGGGGCGATGATAAAGTGTTGATCTCGATTGGGCGATTGGCTGAAGAGAAAAACTGGACGACGTTAGTCGAGGCAGCCGGTCTTGTTTTTAAGAAGCATAAAAAGACACGATTGGTGATTATCGGCGATGGCGATCAGAAAGCGGAACTTGAAACAATGGCAGCAGAGATGGGCGTTGCGGAGCAGGTCGAGTTTACCGGCAAAATTCCTTTCGATGAGATTCCGCTCTACCTAAAGGCTGCCGATCTGTTCTGTTTTGCTTCTACAACCGAAACGCAGGGATTAGTCACCATGGAAGCGCTTGCCGCCGAGCTGCCGGTTGTCGCGGTCGAAGCGTCGGGTACGCAAGATGTTGTCGAGGAGAGCAAGCAGGGGCTGCTGGTTGATAATGATAGCGAGGCGCTGGCTAAGGGTATCGATCAGGTGCTATCCGATGACGCGCTACTGGGTCAATTCAAGGAAGCGACGCTGGCGAGAGCCGAGTATTTCGATA
>JAGRBZ010000546.1 GCA_020433805.1 Anaerolineae bacterium | reverse complement strand
GTAATCAGGCGGTCGCTGGGCAGGTGGGCGTGGGTGCCGGTGTAGCCGGTGCCGGACACCCCGGCATCGGTGTGGATAATGACGCCCGGCGCGCCCCAATGGCTTAGCTGGTGGGTGCTATCGGCAATTTGGCTGCGCGTAACCGGCACGTGCAGGATAAAGGGTTCAAGATGGGTAATTTTCATAGATCGATTTGTCGTGACTTACGCAGTTGGTCGCAACTGCGGGATTTGTAGCCCAAATTGCACATTTGTGCGCTCGGATTGCTCTGCTTCGAACAATTTAGATTGAACTGAATAAATAATCGGACTACCATTTCCCCCAACGTCCACCCGGTGATAAATCAACCGGGCTAGTCAACAGCACCCGCTCAAGCGGGTTTGAAAAGCCCGTCTTTAGCGGGCGCTGCTCATAGCCGAGCCGATTTATCGCCCGGCGAACGTCGTGGGAGAGCCAATCCAGGTTGTCCGTTTATCTTCTTAATCTTCAAGCAAATTGTTCTACCAACTGCGTAAGTCATAAAGGTTTATTTAAACAGCCACCTCAGCGCGGCCTCACTGCCATGAAGTTAAGCCCCCCCGGCCCCCCAAAGGGGGGAGAAAGACGTAAAATTCCCCCCTTTGGGGGGTTAGGGGGGCTAATGTCAGTTACTAACTTAATGGCAGTGCAGCGCGGCCTACTTCCTTAATCATCGAGTCGTCCACTTTGTCGAGCGGCGTGTAGCGCGGGTGCGGCCCATCCTTGTACGGATCGTTGCGGGCGGTGTTGTAGCAGCAAATTAAGGCCCAGCGCGGTTTGTCGGAGGTGTTGGCTTCGGAGCGGTGCAGCGTGTTGCCGTGGAAGAAAACGGCGTCGCCGGGGTCCATCTCGCAGTAAACCAGCTCCATGCGCTCCAGCGCGGCATCGACCCGCTCCTGATCGGCTCCGGTTTGGTCGGCCACCACGCCGTGTTCGATGCGGCCCATGAGATGGGAGCCTTTAATGACCTGGAGGCAGCCGTTTTCCTGGGTAGCTTTGTCGACGGCAATCATACAGCTCGCCATATCGGGCAGGAGGCAGCCGTTGTTGTACCAGTAGCCGTAGTCTTGATGCCACTCCCAGGCACCCCCGGTCTGCGGTTCTTTGAGGATCATTTTGCTGTGATAGTGGTAGACTTCGCCGTCGAGCAGCGTTTCCATCGTATCGACGATGCGGTGGCAGCGGGAGAACATGCCATAGAGATCGTCTTTCGGGTCGTTCCACAGCGCCAGCTTGATGGTGCGCCCACCCTTGTCCAGCCGACCATAAGCGTCTTCCTGCATGCCGGAATCGGCTTTGCTTTTGTGGATGAGCAGATTCATCTCTGCCTGATCGAAGAGTGAGCGGACGATGAGGTAGCCATCCTTGTTGAATTGTTCGACCTGTTGTGGTGTTGCTTCAAATATCATTTTTTGCTCCTTTGCACTACGATGAATAGAAGAATACCTTTCTATTATACCGTCTTGCGCGCCAGAGTGAATGGATAATACCATTGCGATAATGGATTATCTTGCTTGGCGTTTGCTTATTATAAATCTATAATAGGTGATATTTATCCTATCCTGCTTTTACGGTGAATCCTATGGCCGAGGCCGACTATCCACTTCATCCGTCTCATTACAGCATTTCGCGCATACCGACCAATGTTATCGACGCCAGCCGCCGACACGTACTGCTGCGCGACCTGATGGTGACGCGAGCCGGTTACTTTCCCAAAGCGGCGGGCCACCACATTGAGCGTGAGCGCTTTGACGAGTATCTGGTCATCTACTGCGTCGATGGCGCGGGCTGGTTGCAGCTTGGTGAGCGGCACTGGGATGTGGGCAAAGGTGATATTCTTTTTATCTTCCCTGAGACGAACCACGGCTACGGAGCCGCGCCCGATAAGCCGTGGTCGATCCACTGGGCCCATTTCAACGGTCGGCACGCGGCTGATTTTTTGGCGCTGGCCGAGGTTTCGGTCGAGGCCCCGCTGGTGTCGATTGGCGAACGCTTCAATCTGCTGGCGCTGTTTAATCAAATCCTGCGCACGCTGCAACTGGGCTACAGCCTCCATTTTTTGATTAGCGCCGCCGCCGGGCTGCATCAGGTGTTGAGCAGCGTCGCGCTCCAGGCCATCTACGCGCCGCCGCCTCATCGCAAAGAGTTGAATGTGCAGCGGATTATTCAGTTTATGCTCGAAAATCTGGCCGAGCCATGTACGCTCGATAGGTTGGCCGTCGAGGCCAACGCCTCGCCTTCCCATTTCTCGCGGCTCTTCAAAAAGAAAACCGGCTATGCTCCGATTGATTACTTCATCCGCCTCAAGATGCAGAAAGCCTGCGAACTGCTGGAAACGACCGATCAACAGGTGAGCGAGATTGGCTATGCCTTAGGTTATCCTGATATTTACTATTTTTCTCGCATCTTCAAGAAGGTAGTCGGGCTGTCGCCCCGGCAGTATCGGGTTGAGCAGTATAGGTAGGTATCGCTTGTCCTACTGCTCCACAATCTCCCCATAATCCCACCCCTGCTCCTGGCACACGGTCTGCACGTGCGCGTCCCAGGTTGGTTCGGCCTGGGGGCGACCGCCGGGAAAACAATCGACGGCCAGATAGCGTAGGGTTTCAGCGCCCACGCAGTGAATGCGGTGCGGCGTTTCGGGTGGAATACGAACGACATCGCCGACGGTGACGTTGTAGCTGTCGGCCTCGCTGCCGATTTCGAGTCGACCCTGGCCGGTCAGCACGTAGAAGATCTGCTCGGTGTCGTCGTGTTGGTGTAGTGGGGGCGCTTCGCCGGGAGCCAGTTCGACAATAAAGACTTCGCTGGCGGTCGCTTCGGATCGGTCGAGGACGAGATCGTTGATGTGGGTGGGGAAGCGGTAGCGTTTTAGATTTTGGGTAGAAAAGACGTAGTTCATGGATTTTTCTCCTTTGAAAATGGCCCTCACCCCCGGCCCCTCTCCCAATTTGGAAGAGGGGAGTCGCGCTAGCGACGGGGTGAGGGGATGTGCGTTTTTTTATAGGTACGACGGGGATATGTCCGTCACCGGTGTTTTGTCACCGTCGTTTATCGAGGAGCGGAGCATCCTCAGATGCGGAGCGGCTTTGCCCCCGCCGTTCGCATCTAAAAATGCTCACTCCGCATTTGATAAGATGAGATTTGCCGCTCCGGCCGGTGTCCGGGGGCGAAAATAGGCCCAAAATAGGGCGGCGCTGGCGGCCGACAAGATGGCCCCTACAACAAACAGCGATTCGTATCCCAAATGCGTCACCAGATAGCCCCCACCCCAGGAGGCTATACCCCAGCCCAGGCCCACGGCTGTGGTGGTCGATCCGGCCATTAGGGTACGCCAGCGCGGGGGGATGACTTCCATTTGAAAGACGACAATCGCCGGACGGGCTATCGAAATAAGGGCCATCATCGTCATAAAGCCAAACCCGGCCGCGGCCCAGTGCGGCACCAGGGCGATAATCAATAAACCCGGTACCATGCCCCAAGAACAAAGCAAATAGATCACGCCATCACCCCAGCGGCGGGCCATGAAAGGCATCATCAGCGCGGCGGGTACGGCCAGCAGTTGGCCGAACGCCAGCAGCACGCCAATGTTGGCGGTGCTCATCTGTAAGCCGTTATCGAGATAGATGTTAAGGAACGTGCGGACGACGCCTTCACCGGCGACTCGCAGCAGCACAACCAGCCCCAAAATGATGATGATGAGACTGGCCGCACCGTTCATCTCGCGCCCGCTGGCCGGCAGCTCCTCTTTAACGTCGTCGCTGGTGCGGATTTGCAGCAGGATGATGACCGCCGGGATCATCAGGATGGCGGCGATGATGAGCGGGTAGCGATACGGTGCCGCCTGGCTCAGTTCCAGCCCCAGTTGTCCGGCAAAGAAGCCGGGCAGAAAGCCGCCCACCAGACTACCGGCAAAACCGGCCAGCGGCCAGAGGGCGGCGTTGAGAGCATAAACGTGGTTGCGCTCACGGGACGTGGTGATCCGCATAATAAAGGGGCCGGAGTTGACGAAGTAGAGGCCCACGCCCAACTGCCCGATCATATGGGTGACGATAATCCAGGCTGCGGGCGAGAACGGGCTGAACTCGGACAGCGGGATCAGGCCAAAGCCCAGGGCGATGGCGGCCAATCCGGCGGCCAACAGCCGTTTGCTGCCCAGGTAGCGGCCCAAAATACCAATGGGTACGGCCGATAGCCCCAGCACAATCTGGCCGGTGCCGTTGACCATTCCGGCGAAATCGGCCTGGTAGCCGAGCCGCAGCAAGTACAAGTTGAGCAGCGTGGTGTAGATGCCGCCGAAAATCGCAAAGCCATACAGCGCCGACGTCAGCAAAAAGAGACGGGCGTCGCGGCTGATATGGGTTAGGGTGGAAAAATAGCGGGCTACCATCGTGGTCGGCCCGCCGAATGGAACTGTGGGTCAATATTTTCATCATGACAAATCAAATCATACCTCGGGTTTGTCGCCCGCCAACATGTGGTCCATAACCCAACTGGTACGCGCCGCCGATTGGCCGGTGCTGGGACAGTTGCCCGCGCCGGTTAGGGCATCGACCACCGTTTGAATGAGCGGCTGCTGGATGTGCGTCGGGTAGCCGATAGCAAACTCGGTGGTGCCGCCGCCGGTCATGAGCTGCACGGGTTCGTCGTCGAAGGTCGAATAGACGATTTTGCCCCGGTCGCCCACAATTTCGGTGCGGTCAAGGGCGTTGTAGGCGGTGAAGCACCACAGGCCGGTGCCCTGCACGCCCGACTCGAAGGTAAACGTGCCGTTGACGATGTCTTCAGCCGGATAGAGAGCGGCCTGGTTGGCGGCAAAGCCTTGTGCTGCCGCGATGGGGCCTAGCGCGTAATCCAAAAAGTCGAGCATGTGAGCGGCCAGGTCGACAAAGCGGCCGCCGCCGGCAATCTCCGGCAGCACGCGCCACGGTAAGTTGTCGGGGTCGCGTTCGTCGTCGTGAACCGGTTGGTAGAGCGTAATCGTTACAAAGCGGACTCTACCCACAGCTTCGGAATCGAGCAACTCTTTGATTTTCAAAAAGCGG
>JAGRBZ010000545.1 GCA_020433805.1 Anaerolineae bacterium | reverse complement strand
GGCTGCGCAGCGAATGGGTCGTCTTGGGATCGATGGCGTTGTGCTTGATCGGCTTTTTGATGCACTGGCTGGCCGTATTACCGCTACTGACGATGATCGGTCTGTTCTTGTCGGGCCTTGGCGTGGCGAACCTCTATCCCCAAGTTCTTGCGATGGCCGTGGGAGCAGCGCTTAATTTAACCGATATCGCCAGCGCCCGGGCTTCGCTCGCTTCAGGTGGAGCTATTTTGACCCTGCCCCTTTTGCTGGGCGGTCTCGCCGATTTATTTGGGCTGCGCTATGCCTATGGCTTGGTGGTTGTTCTGGTGCTGGTTGCGGTGGTGAGCATGCTCTTGGCCAATCAAAAAGCGGCTTCTGTTCAGCCGGTAACCGACCCGTCGTGTCCTTAACTGCCTCTTGACATTCAACCCGACTTGAAGGTGTATAGTAAGGAGTAGGGAGTAAAAAAGCGCCTTACTTCTTACTTCCTACTCCTTACTCCTTATATTAATCGAACCAGGAGAAGACCTTCATGGAAACTACGAACGCCGAACTGACATTTAAAGTCACCGGCTTGGATTGCGCCAACTGCGCCAAATCGGTTGAGACCGGCGTCAGCCAACTGGCCGGCGTGCAAAGCTGCGAATTAACCTTTACCTCCGAAAAGCTGCGCGTTAGCGGCGATGTCGAACCCCAAACCGTCATCAATCGGGTGCGCGAGTTAGGCTTTGATGTCGCCACCGAAACGGAAGGTCAACCGACAACTGCCGGTAGCCCGCCGAACTTTTTGCAATTTCTATGGCGACGGCTCGATACCCGTCTGGCGCTGATCGGAGCGCTTTTGATTGTGCCCGGCCTCATTTTTGAGGAACTGTTGGGCATAAATCACCCACTGATCGATGTCGCTTCGCTGGCCGCGATGGTTCTGGCCGGTTGGCCGATTGCCCGAAGTGCCTGGCGTGCCATCAAAATCAATCGCGAGATTAACATCAACGTGCTCATGACGATTGCTGCCCTGGGCGCGGTGGTCATCGGTGCCTACACCGAAGCCGGGATGGTGATGGTCTTGTTTGCCATCGGCGAGGCGCTGGAAGGCTACACCGCCGACCGAGCCAGAGATTCGATCCGCAGCCTGATGGAAGTCGTACCGCAGGAAGCCATCCGCCTTGACTCGCACGGAGAGCATACTCACGAGACCCGCGTAAACGTCCGCGATCTGCGCGTCGGCGATGTGATTGTGGTCAAACCGGGCGACCGCATTCCGATGGATGGTCGGGTGCGGGCCGGAAATTCGGCGGTCAACCAGGCCCCCATCACCGGCGAGAGTAAACTCATCGACAAAACCCCCGACTCGGAGATTTTTGCCGGGAGTATCAACGGCGAGGGCGTGCTGGAAGTCGAGGTCACACGTCTGGCCGAAGATAACACCATCAGCCGCTTGATCGCGATGGTTGAGGAAGCACAGGAAAAACGTGCCCCCAGCCAGCGCTTCATCGACAAATTTGCTGCCATCTACACCCCGGCGGTAATGGTTTTGGCGCTGCTGGTAGCGGTGATACCGCCGCTTCTGTTCGACCAACCCTTTTGGAATCCCGATCCGGAGACGTTCGGCTGGCTCTATCGCGGGCTGGCGCTGCTGGTGGTTGCTTGCCCCTGCGCCTTGGTGATTAGCACACCGGTTAGCGTTATCAGCGCGATTAGTAACGCCGCCCGGCAGGGGGTGCTGATTAAAGGCGGGGCTTATCTGGAGGCGCTCAACCGCATTACAACCGTGGCGCTCGACAAGACCGGCACGTTGACGCAGGGACGCCCGAATGTGGTAGCCGTGCGATCCGCCGCCTGCACCGATCCCGACAGCAGTTGCGCCGCCTGTGAGGATGTGCTGGCGCTGGCCAGCGCTGTCGAGCGGCGCAGCGAGCACCCGCTGGCCCACGCCATTTTAAGCGAAGCCGGTATGCGCGGCGTACGCGAAAGCTATCCGGCGGCCAGCGGTGTACAGGCGCTCACCGGGCGCGGGGTGACTGGGGAGGTCAACGGGCAGCAAATTTTAATCGGTAGCCACACCTACTTTGATGCATCCGTGGCCCATAGCGATGGCGATTGTCAGGCCGCGCAAGATGATGCCCAACAAGGCTATACGCCGCTGATGGTCGAATCGAACGGCGAGTATGTCGGGACTATTACCGTGGCCGATACCGTGCGGGCCAGCAGCCAAGCAGCGATGAAAGCCCTACAGCGCAGCGGCGTGAAGCGGCTGGTGATGCTGACCGGCGACAACCAGGCGGCGGCAGAGAGCATTGCCGCCCAAATCGGCGTAACCGATGTTCGCGCCGAACTGCTGCCGGAAGATAAAGTTGCAGCCGTGCGCCAACTACAGGCCGATTATGGTGCAGTCGCGATGGTCGGCGACGGCATCAACGACGCGCCCGCGCTAGCCACCGCCGACGTCAGTATCGCCATCGGCGGCGCATCGGGCGGCACCACCCAAGCAATGGAAACCGCCGATATTACGCTGATGAGCGATAATCTAGGCAAACTGGCCTTTCTCTTCAACCTCAGCCGGGCCACCATGCGCACAATCAGCACCAACGTTATTCTCAGCATCGGCATCAAGCTGGTCTTTTTAGCGCTGGTGATAGTGGGCCTGGGTACGATGTGGATGGCCGTGTTGGCCGACGTGGGCGTCTCACTGTTGGTGACGCTGAACGGCATGCGGTTAACGCGCTATCGTCGGTAGCGGTTAGCGGTCAGCCGTCAGCGGTTAGCTATCAGCTAACTGCTAAAATATTCTTGTTTCCTGAGCGCGATGGCTTTTAGCCTCGCGCTTTTTTTATGGTAATCTGTGTTCGGAAAATAATGTGTCTCACGTCATTTCGCAGCGCAGCGGAGAAATCCCTGCGGCAATACTCCTAAAAGGATGTCCGGTTGGAAAAATTTGAAGCAACAATGCTATGGTATGAATGACTCGGCGGTGGTACAGACGGTTTGGCGACGGTAGGAATCGTTCGGCAGTCGGTAGGAGTGATTCGGCGATGGTAGGAGTCGTTCGGCGGTCGGTAGGAGTCGTTCGGCAGCGGTAGGAGTCGTTCGGCGGTCGGTAGGAGTCGTTTGGCGACGGTAGGAGTCATTTTTCGGTGGTAGGAACGACTTTTTTGCGGTAGGAACGACTTTTCCGACGGTAGGAGTCATTTTTTTGCGGTAGGAACGACTTTTTTGATGGTAGGAGTCGTTTCTCGGTTGGTAGGAGTCATTTTCCGGTAGTAGGAATGACATTTTCGATGGTAGGAGTCATTTTTCGGCGGTACGAATCATTTTTTAGACGGGGAAGACTATATTCTTGTGGGTGAAGAGGTCATTTCAAACGGGGAAGGTCACATTTTCGGCGGGGAAGGGGACGTTTCAGACGGGGAAGGCCACGTTTTGGCCGGTGAAGGGGTCATTTCGGGCGGGGAAGACCACATTTTGGTCGGTGAAAGGGGTCATTTTAGGTGGGGAAGGCCGCATTTTTGCCGGTGAGGGTGTCATTTCAGACGGGCAAGGCCACATTTTCGACGAGGAAGAGGACATTTCAAACGGAAAAGGCCACATTTTGATCGGGGAAGGCTATTCGGCAGATGGACAGCTACCTCAGCAGACGATGAAAAGGCAACTTCCCCCTCTCTCTAAAACCAGGCACTCTCTTCCCAAAAAACCAACCATCCAACTATCCAACCAACCCATTTTTGCTCATATAGTTTGTTGTCCTATTGTAAAAATTTAAGGTTTGTATGATAATAGACTTAGTGAAGTGTTGGAAGAATTCAGTTTGATGGCTTATCAAATCGATGTAATGTTACATCGATTTAGGTAGATGTAAGATTAGCCCTAATCAGAGTCGTTAGGCTACTGAAATACAATTAAACCTAAAATAATATTATCGCGGCAACAACTTGGTATTAGTATGTCAAATAACGATAAATCAAAATTAATAGAAGAAATTAGTCATCATAGAGAATTACTTAAGACTTATACTCGCCATCTTAAAACCCTTGAAATTCAAGCAGCAAAATTTGGTCAACTACATGTTCCCTCACATCTACTCATTGAAATAGAAGATTTGCGACATAAAATCCATTCAAGTACGGTTTTTATTGAGGAAGCCAAAAAAAGCTATCTTGCACAATTTCAACAAGAACTCACTCAAATTAACGATGCTCTATTTTTGATCAAAGAAAACTCTACATTTTTGTATATTCTAAACAAAATTACTGTACAAATTACAAGTAAGTTGGTTATTGCAAGCGCAAGCAGAACACTTATCCCTTCTTTGTTCTTATCGGGGGTGTCGAAAAAGGTGTTTGCAAAGTTTAAGGAGCATGAAGTAAAGTTGATAGAAGAATTGAATGATGAGATTTTGAAATGCTTACAAAGTGAGTCGGTTGTTCTTTCCCTTGAAGTCAGAAAAGAATTTATCGAAAAAGAAATACACGATATAGATAATCTTTAATCTTGAATAAGAGTCAAACCGCCCTGCGCCACAAAACTGTCTAACTAATAAGGCTTACCGAAAAGCTAATTATATAAATACCTCAAAAACGTAGTACAGCGCTCAACAACCTTGAAAAACTTATTTAACGCTGTACTTAACTGGGTTTTAGAAATTCTAGAGGAAAAGCTTTCGTTCTCGTTTTACCCAACATGCACAATGCCCTGCAAGGTTCGTGCTAGTATGAGGCCCACGGAATTGGAAAAAGAAAGCTTAAAATTAAGAGATTTTTAGGATAGCTGACCATGATAAAGCAAAACAATATCCAATTACGATTTGTTGTTTGCATTCGTAACGAAGGAAGTGACGATTTATCGTTGCGTAAGATTTATCAAATTTTGCCTGATGAGGCGGCGGCCGAAGAGAATTTTATCAGAGTGATTGATGACTCTGGAGAAGATTACTTGTATCCCGCCAACTATTTTATTCAAATTGAACTCTCTGAAGAGATAGAGCAGGCTTTATTGATTGCGGCGTAAATGTATATAGCCTGTACCTTGAAGGTGGCGGTGCTGACCCATAATCGCAAAATTTTGGCGTTAAGCCCGTCTGCCCCCTTAATA
>JAGRBZ010000544.1 GCA_020433805.1 Anaerolineae bacterium | reverse complement strand
CTTCGAGCCAGATCGGAATTAACAGAGCTAAAGGATGCCGTAACGTCAACATTCCAAAAAGTGCGTGAATTTATTTTTGATCTGCGGCCTATGATGCTAGATGATCTTGGCCTCAATCCGACGCTGAAAAAGAGTATTGAAGATTATGAGCAAAAAACAGGTATTGCTTGTAATTTAACCATCAGCGGCAAAGATCAACGGTTGCCGCCGCATATGGAAGTAACTATTTTTAGGTCGATCCAACATTTGCTCAATAATGTTAAGCAGCATGCCCAAGCCACCCACGTGCAAATTGCGCTTTCTATTCAGGATGATAAGGCTACGGCTACAGTGGAGGATGATGGTGTTGGCTTTAATGCCCACGAAGCGCTGTCTGCCGCCCGCCAACGCAAAACCATAGGCTTGGGCAGTTTACAAGAGCGGCTTGAAATGTTGGGTGGAAAGCTCGATATTGATAGTGCGCCGGGCAAAGGAACCCGGGTTGAGTTCTGGGTGCCTGCTACCTAAACCAATTGAGCGTTTGTCATGAAAGTTGAGGCTTTCCCCTAAGCGTTAAATCAGCGCTTAGGGGGAAGCCTTTTTTATACATGGTTCCGATGCAATAGTATTATAGTCCGGTTGACCCCGCCCTTCTATCGCCCCTATACTTTTCATAAAGACCAATTCGCTTTCAAAATATACGAATTTTCTAATTACCCGTAACCTTTTTGTCTATACTGGGACTCTATGAGTGAACAGAACTTATTTTAGGTTATACATGGTTAAGGAGTATTGCTGTGGTAAGAAAGCAAAAAGGTCAAGCTCTCGTTGAAATCGCTTTAGGATTACCTCTTTTACTTTTGCTTCTTCTTGGTATTATTGAAGGGGCACGGGTAGCCTGGGCTTATATTACGGTGCAACAAGCCGCGCGGGAAGCCGCTCGATATGCGGTTACCGGTCGACCCTATTTCAGCTCAGACGATCTCGATGGATTGAGCGACACAGAGCAGATAAATTTTATAGAGGAAAGTTGCATAGGGAATAATTCCGAACCTGACCCTATTGAACCGAGTGTCGCTACCTGGTATTGTGCTTCAGAACAGCGAATTGAAGCTATTGAGAAAATAGCTATCAATACAGGGGAAACGCTTGCTGTTTCTCGCGTGTGTTCTTCGGCTACGAGTGATAATTTGAATGCAGATGATTGTAACACCCCCGGTGCATTCAGGGTGCTAATTTTTGGACAACATCTCAACGATGGTACACCTCCTGAAATACAAACAGATCCAAACCATCCGGGTACAGAAGGCTTGAATGTTCAGGTTAATACCTTCTATAACTTGCAGATGCTCACGCCTATTTTTGATGTAATTATGGGGGGTAACTATATTACCCTCAGTGGTGCCGCTCAGCTTCAAAATGAAGGTCTCGATACGGCCGTGGGTATTGAACCTCCGCCTCCCATCGATCCCCTTGATCCCAATAATACGTGTCCCGGCTGTGGTGGCGGTGGTGGTGCCACTCTGGCTGAAATTTCGTCACTTACCGGTTACTCAAGTATTGAGCAGACCGAAACGGATTTTCAGGTGCGTCTATCAAATCACGCTGAGGGAAGCTATGATGTTTATCTGACCAACGCTTCTAATGGCGGCAAGATCTGCACTACGGCTATCGATGCAACGGGTTTAAGAGATATTTCCTGTAACTTGAGCACTCTAACGAGCGGATTGCTTCCACCGGGACTATACGATCTCTTTTCCACACGCATTGACGAATTGTCTCCTAAAATAGCAACGGCTGAATTTCAAGTTGAAATTATTGCGACAACAACGCCAACGATCAGATTTGCAGAAGGCGGTAATGTTTGGGCGGTTAATGCAGCCGCTCAAATTGAACTTGTGGCCCACCAGGGAGCGGATGAGCCATTTAGATTGGTGCTGTACGATAAAAATGATAGCCAGGTTAAAGTTATTAAAACTGGAATATTAGCTACAGATGGTCCTATTGACTGGACAGTAGACAATGTAGCGGGCTGTAATTTCCATCGCGAGCCACCTGACCTTACACCTTGTTATTTGCGGACGCTTAAAGGCGATGACTCGATATATGCAGAATTAGAATTTTATATCAATCAGCCGAAACTGGTTTTGATACCTAATAAATCCTCCTATGCCCAAGGTGAATTTCTTAGAGTAAGTTTAGAAGGACATACACCTAGCTCGGTCTATGAAGTCTTCATTACCGGTGGTGGTTTAGATGCTCCGTTGAAATTGGGGAGTACACTGGAAACCGATCAATTTGGTGACACACCTTACGAGGCTGAATGGATAGTGCCAATGAGTTGCGGGGCATTTGAGGGTTGGGAAAATGGAGATTATGATATTATCTCCAGGCCGGAAGGTTCCGCAACCACGATTGCAAAGAAGGAAAAGGTTAAGTTTCTTACGCCAACCGAACCATATCTTACGGTAGATGGTCAATCTCCTTATCCCGCCGGATCGACCATTAATATTAGAGCACATTTACATGAACCTTTGACTGAGCATTATCTGAGGTTTGATGGAGATAAGATCCCAACCTCAAATGCCAGTGATACATTTACGACAAGTGATTGTGGTTTTGCTGTACTCGATTACAAAATACCCGTTAACACGACTGCTGGTAAATACCTTGTTACCTCTCATTTATATAGCAATAACTTAAAACAGGCAGAAATAGAAGTGGACGTCACCACCGTGCCGATTATAGAAGTGTTGGAAGGTGATACTGTTTTGCCTGACCAGGAAATTACTATTCGATTGCGAGAGCATGAACCTTCTACCACATATCGAATCTTATATGCTGAAAAGACGCTCGCTGAATTAAGAACGAACTCTAACGGTCGGGGGCAATTTAAGTATGATTTATCGCAGTTGCCCAGTTCGCCGGGACCAGATCCGAAAGCCGCAGGTAACCTTGGTAAGTTCTTTGATCTGTATTCGGTTCGCCTTAATGATATAACTAATAAAGTTGCTGTCACTCAGATGGCTTTGCAAGGGGCGGATTTGCAGGTTACCAAAATTGAATTCCCACCCCAAAATGAGATTGCGATCAATACTACTATCCCAATGACAATCACCGTACAGAATATACAGACTGTTCCGATTAATTCTTACTTTGATGTCGATCTCTATCTGAACCCACAACCGGTTAACCCTTACTATTATAAAGGCTATAACTTCCCCGGTGATGTAAAACATTGGAAGAATTCAGTAGCACCGGCCGGTCAACCGGGCGACACCTTTACCATCCGGGAAGAATTTTTTGTGGGTGAATATGGTATACAAACATTGCATGCATTTGCTGATACCAGTAACTTTATTGTCGAAGGCGAAGTGTCAGGCCAGGTGGCTAACCCTAATAATTTGTTGGATAACAGTTTCGATGTCCGTTGTACTGCTGCTGCTAAAGTCGAAACATTCAACAGTCTGCCTTCTGGTTGGCAAGAAAAATGGTACGGTGATGCTAACAATGGTAGCGGAGCAAGCATCAGCAATGGTCAACTTGTGCTACAAAGTGATGGTTCGAGTACGTGGCAAAGTACTGACGCTAGTGGTGGTGAATTATACTACTATAAAACCGATCCTATCACTACGACTGCCGGTTTTGATGTAGTTGTGCAAGTGTTGGATGTTCAGCGCGTTGGTTCCTGGTCTAAGGCTGGTATTGAAATACGTAATTCGGTTAACGACACACGTAGCCCTCGCGTAGTTTTAGGGGTGGCCCGAGAAAACGGCGGTTCGAACTATATAGTTCAGCCGGCTTATAGAGATGGTGGCGGGATGAACTGGGCTTCACCTGGTGATACAATTATCAGCAATAATACGCGATTTCAGTTAAGTGACGGCCCGATGTGGTTGCGAATTGAACGCGTGCCGGGTAGTAATGAATTTAACTTCTACCGTCGACAAGATACCGCAACACCACCTACGGCTCCAGCGGCGGCAGCCAGTTGGTGGGGGTCGCCTTTTGCCAATGCTACGCTTAGTAATATCAGTGATCAACTCTATGTCGGTTTGTTTAATTCTCCCTATCGTAATGGCGGACCAGGGACATCGAAACTTGATAACTTTAGTGTATTCGATCCTACAGCTTGTGAAGCAGCTCAAGGGCCAGCGGATGATAATGATTTGCCGGCAGGCTTAACGCTGTGTTCGGACCCCATTGAAGATAAGAGTTTTGAGTTATCACCTTCAAAATGGACTGTAGCTTTTGGTGAAGGCGTAACGCGTTCTGCGGGTCAGGCGAATAGTGGCAACTTTAAGCTCAGCGCCTCTAGTTTCTCAGGATTTCCGACAAAACCGTGGTTCCGTCAACAGTTTATTATGCCCGACTGGGTAATTTCAACGACAACCTCTTTTGAATTAAGCTTGAGCAGAAATATCAACACCCTGGCAAGCGGGAACCAACCTAATGATAAATTTTATGCTATTGTGACAACCAATCCGTCGAGCATTGCAGCGGCTAAAGCGGGCAGTGTTACCACGCCGACCGTCGTTGCTGAAGGAACTATGCCGCCTGGAGCATATAATCCTACCCGATGGAATCCGATCAATGTTACGTTGCCTATTAAAGATAAGAGTACAATCGAAAGTTATGCCGAGAAAACACTTTATCTCTATCTGTATAATGATAGTAATAGCACCGGGGCTTGCGGTACCGCTTGCTCTACCGATTTTTACTTTGATGATGTTTCTCTCGCCCCCTGTACCTCTCAGCCGCTACCTGATCCCATCAATACCCGGTTGACAGGGGCCGTAACGCTCAACTTCAGTGATGGTTCAACGAAGAAGCTTCCTTATGTAAAAGTTTGGGCTTACGCTCAAAACGATCCTACGGTTTACGAAACAATGACGCTGCAAGACGGCACTTTTAACTTCTACAATTTGCCAGCAGCAGCAGAGGAGGGAACGCAATATTTAATATTTGCGCAATACAATTTAGTAGACGCGGCCGATCCTACCCAGATAGAAACGTTATCCGCCGATACATCAATATTAATGAGGGTCGTGCATACAAATGATAAACCTCAGCGTGTGTCCCTCGATC
>JAGRBZ010000543.1 GCA_020433805.1 Anaerolineae bacterium | reverse complement strand
CTGAACCAATCTAATTATCCTTTATGGGCATTTCTAATTGTCGCTAATGGGTATTTCTAATTGTCGTTTGACAATTGGTCCTCCACTTTGTCCGATAATTCATAGTGTCGCTAAGACCATACAATAAATTCGGTAGGAATGAAAGAGCCAATTGTGAAGAAGAAGAGGAGCCAATTTGATGGGTGATTTTTGAGCAATAAAAAAACGCCAACCTCAAGATGGCTGGCGTTGTTATTTCGCTACAGGCAATGCCCCCTACGGGATTCGAACCCGTGTCGCCACCTTGAAAGGGTGGTGTCCTAGTCCTCTAGACGAAGGGGGCGTGTAAGTGACCTGCTGTATCAGGGCAACAGGAGATAATATACCACGAGATTAATTTTCGAGCAAACCCAACGTGAAGAAATTGAAGGTTGTAAGCAAGTGATTGTTACTGGAAGAGTTTACCGGCAAGCTTGCCTATAGCCGCTGCTGCCTGGGTTTGAGGGCTGCTGAGCAAAAGTGGCTTGCCGTTATTAGCGGCTTTGATCATATCCGGTTCATACGGAATAGCCAACGCAATGGGACGTTTAAGAACCTTCTGGATGGTCTGAAGCGGTACGGCGTTGTGAGGTGCGGTTTGATTGATAACCAGCGTGATTTTATTTTCAGCAATGCCGTGCTGGCTCAATCCCTGGAGGGCTATAACGGTTGACTGGATGGATGGCATATCAGGCGATAAAACCAAAATAAGTTTGTCGAGTACGGGGAGAATGGATGAGCCTTGCGCCTCCAAAAGATAAGGGCTGTCAACGACCGTAAATGTGAAGTCCGATTTTAAATTTTTTAACAGCAGCAAAAGTCGATCGGCCGGCAATACTTGCTCATGAAAAGCAGGTTGTGAGGCAAGTAATTGAACACCCGCATTGTGTTTTACCAAATGTGATTGGATAACTTTTGAGGTTAAATTTTGGTTACTTGTCGCTAAAAGTTGCGCGCTGCTGTGGGTTGGCCGTACCCCTAGTAGTAAAGCCGCGTGACCGCCCATCATCGCCAGATCGGCCAGGACTGTATTGGATTTATGGGCCAATGTAAGGGCTAACGCCAAATTGACGGCTAGGCTGGTGACACCGGTTCCCCCCTTCATGCTGAACAAACCGACTACACCCCCCTTAACCGAATCTTTCGACTGGGGCAGTAGGGCTTCTATTCGGCTAACGAGGACATCGGGCGCGACCGTTTTGGCCAGATATTCGGTTGCTCCGGCATCAAGCGCAGTTTGACGATCAATGGGTTGAAAGCGGGCTGAGAAGATGACTATTGGGGTTTCTTTGAGACCAGGTTTTTCTCGGGCTTGCCGACAAAATTCATAGCCGGTCATTTTGGGCATCATGACATCGCAAACGACTAAATCCGGCTCTTCAATTTCGGCGCGCTCTAAACCTTCGATGCCATTGACGCTAATTGAAACGGAATGCCCGGAACGTTTGAACGCGAATTCCAACAGGCGAAGAATATCTGTGTCGTCATCTATGATAAGAATATGGGCCATAATGCAAGCTTTACAGGTTACTTATCGATGCCACATAGAACCTGAATTTTTGTTTTATTGACAAGAACCATCGGCCCCTGAAAATTAACGGTCGGCATCAATGAGTTGGTTGCCGTTGCTTCAGAAACGGGTAAGAATTTTTGTGTATCCGCGGAAAGAAGTTTTTTTATATCTAACTCTTTGGATCCCCACTTTAGTTGGCCGTGAATTTCAAAAGAGGGCAGAGAAATAAACAAAGGAATATCGTCTCGGGTCGTATAAAATCGTTCTTTTGAAATTCCTTCAGCCTCATCAGAGAGCAATATAAACGTAATTTCATCTTTTACCAGCGATCCCTTCTTGTATGTTGCAATGATATCTCCCGGCGCGTTGATACGCGAGATATAAACATCAACAATATCAAGATAATCAGTCATTCTATCGCTTAAAACGTCTACTAGTCTTCTTTTGTAAACGACAATACTAGCCGAAAAGCGATAGCTACTGGTAAAAAAATCAGCAGTAACTCGGCCTGAACTAATTCGGCGAACTGTTTTCATAAGAGGTGTCCTTTTACTATAAGGGATTACGGGGCAACAGTCGCATGGATATTTTATGCTACAACGAGTTTACCTTATCTTTGTTTACTTTTAAATAGGCCAAGAGTCATTCTATATTGAAATAAGTCGGGAGAGGCTGATTAATGTTGATTTGAATTAGACAGAGTTGTGGTCTCACGGAGTGGCTCAGACCAGAGGAGTTGTTGTAAATTATCCATAGCATAATCATCATACACTTGCTCTCCGCACACATCGCAGATAAGCGCCGGCATCCTGTTTGCCACAAGTAAATTTTTTCCATGCCATTCAAGGTAAGTCATGAGACGCTCTCGTAAGCGCCCTATTCGACATGATGGACACGTTTTCATTTTTACTGAGCCTCTTTTACTATTTTTACGCCGGCACTAACCCCTAATCGGTTAGCTCCGGCTGCAATCATATTTTTGGCATCGGCTAGCGTTCGAATGCCGCCAGAAGCCTTGACGCCTACATCCGGCCCAACAGTGCGCCGCATCAACGTTACATCGTCAACAGTAGCTCCGTTGCTGCTAAATCCCGTTGACGTTTTTACAAAATCAGCGCCTACCTTTTTCGCCAGTTGGCAGGCTTGTATTTTTTCTTCTTCAGTCAAAAGAGCGGTTTCGATGATAACTTTACAGATAGCCCCACGTTGGTGGGTTTTGGCTACCACATCGGCAATATCCTGTTCGACTAATGCTTCATCGCCCGATTTCAACGCACCGATGTTAATGACCATATCAATTTCGGTCGCTCCGTCATCGAGCGCTTGCTCTGTTTCAAAAACCTTCGTCGAGGTGACATTGGCCCCCAATGGAAAGCCGACCACGGTACAGACCTCAACATTAGAATTATGGAGTAGTTCCGCCGCTAATTTTACGTGGGTAGGATTAACACATACGGAAGCAAAATTGTATATTAAGGCCTCCTGGCATAACTGTTCAACTTGCTGTGTTGTAGCTTCGGGTTTGAGTAAAGTGTGATCAATAAAATCGGCAATATTCATAAATGTTTTTCAGCTGCTCGCTGTAGATTACTCACTATTAGCGCTGGCACTGGGAATGAATTGACCAACGAAATGTTTAAGGGTTGCATCTTCAGTGGGTATATCGCGCGGGATAGTCCCCCACTGGTCAGGCGGCCAATACGATAACCAGGCTCGTCCTACAATGTTTTCAACGGGTAGAGGTCCCCAATTGTGCGAGTCGTTGGAGTTATTACGATTATCGCCCAGCACAAATATCTGTCCCTCGGGGACAATTACGGGATTGGGCATGGTGTAGGTACCGGGCACCGGCTGAAACGGTTCATCGAGCGGTTCGCCGTTGATAAAAACCTTCCCATTAACGACATTAACTTCTTCTCCCTCTAACCCGATAATACGTTTTACATAGTCTTCATTCGGATTGCTCGGCGGTTTGAAAACAATTACATCGCCGCGCTGTGGCCCACCTATCCCTAAATATTCCATTAAGAGTGGATTATATGAAACTTTGTCGATGATCAAATACTGGCCGTTGTGCAAATTGTTGACCATGCTGGTTCCAACAACTCGAAAGTTGCGAACCACCGTCTGGATGAGAAAGAAGATGATAAGAGTCAAAATAATGGTTTCACCCACCTCGCGCAGAATCGACCAGGCGGTCTGCCAGCGCGATTCTTCTTCGGGGGGTGTCTCATCATCTAAGGGCGACAGGGAATAATTAGAAAAATCGCCTTCAGCCGGTGTTGATGCTCGTTGTTGGTTTAAAAGATGGTCAAGATCCGTCGGGTCAGCATTTGAAGTCCTTACATTTGGCTCAAATGGGTCATCTTCGTCAAAATCAGGTAAAGGCAGTGGACGCTCAAAGTGGGAAGAAGGGATTTTTGGTGTAGGAGTTGTGTCGTCTGACCCTGGAATATTGTTTGACTCAAAATCTTTGTCGGATGGGTTATTCTCAAAAGTAGACAAAGAAGTCTCCTAGGTTTGAATTACTTAGAATTATAGCCTACATAGTGACGCCTTGCAAGCATTAAAAATTACGAATCGCATTCGTTTTCCTAATGCTTAATCGATTCCTTCTTCTCGTTCGCCGCGCAGCAAGTTAACGCGACTGGATCGACTCGCTCTGAGTTCCGCTTCGTCCTGAAATCCCATGGCTGCGTAGAAATCAGCGTCGTAGCTGCGGGTTTGAATGACGACCGGCATGGGAACCGCATGGCCCATAATCAGCGCCTGCTGCTTGGTATCGAGGCGAGCCAGAACTTCACGCAGAGAACCTGCGCCCGAAACGCCCGTTAATACGGCAGCGATGTCGCGCTCGTTGTCGAGCAGTGCCGTCACCCGTGTTCCTATTTGGCTCATAACCTCTTCATCGATGCCCGATGGCCGTTGATCGACAATCAACAGGGTGACATTATATTTGCGCAACTCTCGCGCAATTGTCCCAAAGATGGTTTGCCGCGCAATCTGCGGATCGAGAAACTTGTGGGCTTCTTCGATAACGATCATCAGTTGGGGTGGCTCTTGAGCCGCGTCACCGAGCGCACTTTCGACCCGCTCGACATACATCTGGTGAATACGGCGCGTTAGATAATTGGCGACCAAAATATAGGCCTCCAATGAGTTTCCGTAGCGACCAAACTCCAGCACCACGGTGATGCCTTTATCCAGATAATCGATAATTTGTTGGGCCGAGTCGCCCTTCCAACTGTCACGTAGAAAATCGAAGCGAGTCAGGCGCTCCATACGACGGCTGAGAGCATCGAGACTAGAGCGGTTGATGGTTGTGCCTTCAACCAAAAGATCTATCGCGTCTTTGTCGGCTTGCAGCAGTTGTTTGATCCAGCCCCGACCCCAGGCCCGGCGCAGACTGTAGGCGGCTCCCACCATCTGATCGCTCAAATCGAGCGTGACCCGCAGCATCTCCAAATCTTCCGGCTGGATGTCGGACCAATCGAGCACAACGGTGAAGTCGGGCCGCACCTTTCGGCGGCGGCTTGATGCCTCATCGAGCG
>JAGRBZ010000542.1 GCA_020433805.1 Anaerolineae bacterium | reverse complement strand
CCGCGCTGTCAAGGGGCCGGTGAAATCATTACGACGCCGTGTAGCGAATGTCAGGGCCGTGGGCAAACCGTCAAAACGCGCCATCTTTCAGTCAAGATACCGGCCGGCGTTGATGTTGGCACACAAATTCGGCTCTCCGGCGAAGGCGAGAGCGGCGTTTACGGTGGCCCGCCCGGAAACTTGTATGTGGTCATCAAAGTCAAAGAGCACTCTTATTTCCGTCGCCACGACGATACTATTCACTTAGAGTTGGCTATCAACATCACCCAGGCCGCGCTTGGTGACGAAGTTGAAGTGCCGACCCTCGACGGAAAAGAGTTGATGACCATTCCGGCCGGTACCCAAACCGGCGAAACCATTCGCCTCCGCAATAAAGGGGTTCCCCGGCTGCGGCGCGACGGTACAAGCTCCGGTCGCGGCGACCAGGTGGTGACTATTCAGGTGCGGACACCGACCAACCTGACGAAAGATCAGCGTAACTTGCTGCTGGAACTGGGTAAATCGCTGGATCGCGAAGTTGTGCCTCAACGCGAGAAAAGTTTCTTTGATCGCATTCGTGATGCGTTTGGTGTCTAGTTTAATTCTTAAATTTAAAGATTGATAAAGCTTCAACAGGCTACAGGGAACGTCCTGTAGCCTGTTGTTCTTGGTGATACGCTATGGACTTTACCGAAATTGCAATCATTGGTATCGATGGCGAAGCTGCCGAAGTCGTTGCCGATTTGTTTAACCGCTATGGTCACGGTGGTGCCGTCATCGAGTCGCTGGCCCCTGACTTTGAAAAAGTGACCGTTCGGACGGTTCTGCCGGCGGAAGACAAAGAACGCCTGCGTGAGGTTGAGGTGCTTTTGGCCTTAATCGGTCAGGCGCTGCCGAAAGGACTGCCCGAACCCCGCCTGCAACCGGTCGGCGAGAGCGACTGGGCTACCTCATGGCGTGAGCATTTTCACGTGGTCCGTATCGGGCAACGTTTTGTCATCAAGCCCAGTTGGCGGGAATACAGCCCTTCGGCTGAGGACATCGTCATTGAAATCGATCCGGGGCTAGCCTTTGGCAGCGGTCTGCACCCCACCACCCAACTCTGCCTCAAAATTTTCGAGGAAATGGATCTGCACGGTCAAGAACTGTTCGATGTCGGCACCGGCTCTGGTGTATTGTCAATTGCCGCGCTCAAATCGGGAGCCACCATTGCCCGAGCGGTCGATGTCGATGACGTCGCGGTGCGGGTTGCCGATGAAAATTTCGAGCGCAATGGTCTGATGGATCGCGTGGAAACCGCCGTAGGTTCCTCGACAGAAAACGGAGGGCGGCAGTGGCCACTGGTGGTCGCTAACATTTTGGCGCACATTCTCATCGAGATTATGCCCGGTTTGGCTGCCGCTTTATCAACCGACGGTCAACTCATTCTCTCCGGAATGATTGCCGATCAGGAAACGGATGTCACCCGTGCCGCCCAAGCGCATCAGCTAGAGATTGTAGAGCGCCACAGCCACGAAGATTGGGTGGCCTTAATCGCCCAACGCGATTCAAGCTCATCGCCACATTCTTGACCCTCTGTCTGATAACAAGGTATACTTTTTATACATAGGCGTATTGAAGAGAAGGGAACCTACGTCTTTGGAGAGAGTATACCAACCCAGGCTACAATATTACACCCCGTAGCCTTTTGAGGAGCAACGCTATGACAGCCGAGAGCCAAGTTATTATTGAAACCATTACTAGCGATGTCCTACGCGACAACCCGCTGGGCGACCCGTTCGTCCGGCGCATGCCGGTTTACCTGCCGCCCGGATATGAGGATGGCGACACTCGCTATCCCACCGTCTATCTGCTAACCGGCTTTACCGGACGTGGCACGCTGATGATCAACGACTCCGCTTTCGATGAGTCGATTCAAGAGCGATTGGATCGCCTTATCAATGCCGGTACCATCCAGCCGATGATCGTGGTTTTGCCGGATGGTTTCACCCGCTACGGCGGTAGCCAGTATCTCAACTCCAGCGCCACGGGCCAGTATGAGGATCATCTTGTTAAAGAAGTTGTCCCCCACATCGACACAAACTACCGGACGAAAGCGGAAGCCGGTTTTCGGGCTATCGGCGGGAAATCATCCGGCGGATATGGTTCGCTGGTGCAAGGGATGCGCCACCCCGACGTTTTCGGCGCGATAGCCTGCCACAGCGGCGATATGTACTTTGATTACTGCTACAAGCCGGAATTTCCTAAATTCCTTGATGCCGCTGCCCGCAATAACATCGACTCGTATGAAAGTCTGCGTGATTTTCTCGATGCCTTCACGCCCAAAATGTACCCCAAACCGCCCGCCTTTTTTGATATACTTCATATGTCCGCCATGTCTGCCTGCTATTCACCGAACCCCGACTCGCCCTCCGGCTTTGATTTACCCTTCACCTTCCACACCGGCGAATTTCGCCCCGACGTCTGGCAGCGCTGGCTGGCCTGGGATCCTATCACGTTGCTGGTCGAAACGCAGTACGCCGAAGCGCTACGCCACATGAAACTGATCTATCTCGACTGCGGCAATCGCGACGAATATGCGCTCCACTACGGAGCACGCATCTTAAGCCAACGCCTCACCGAACTGGATATTCATCACCATCATCAGGAATTTGACGGAGGTCATCGCAGCACCAATTTCCGTTATGATGTTTCGCTGGAAGCGATCTCGCAGGCGTTTGCTGAGTAATGTGTATGCATCTTTCAGAACTCAGGGATAACAGGCTTGTAAAACGCAAAACGTAATTTCTTTTTACGCATTACGTTTTACATTTTATAGTGTCGACCCCGAAAAATCCTGTTGAGCCATGTGTATTGGGTTACAGACAAAGCAATTATAATAACGTATAATGCTCTCTATCTGACCAACCATCTACCTCTGCACCCTTTTGGCCCGTAATAGTCTTGTAAGCATTCCGTAATCAATTCTCAATCAAATTACCCTAAAGTGTCCTATATCGACACCATCTTCCCCGTCCACACGCGGATGTATTCTAAAAAATCATACCGATGGAGGAAACCACAATGGCACTGAAATGGTACAAAGTCGCGGAACAAAACGAACTCCCGGAAGGGCAAGTGATGACCGCGCTGGCTGGTACGACAGCCGTCTGCTTAATCCACACCGCCAAACACGGCTTTACGGCCCTTGACAATCGCTGTCCGCACCAGGGTGGCCCCCTGGGCGAAGGCCAAATCGACGGGCGCTGGGTCATCTGCCCCTGGCACGGCTATGAATATGATCCCCAAACCGGCGGACCGCCCGAGGGCTACGGCGATTACGCCACCCCCTATGAAATCGAGGTGCGTGACGATGGCATCTACGTCCAGGTCGATGAACCGGAGCACGAGCCAACTGTCTCCGACCAAATGGTACACGTGATGACCGATTGGGGCGTCGACACTGTCTTCGGGATGGTCGGTCACAGCAACCTGGGGTTTGCCGATGCCATGCGCCGGGCCGAAGAGGCAGGTCGCTTACGCTACTTCGGCGTTCGCCACGAGGGTGCAGCCTCTTTTGCGGCGACAGCTTACGGCAAGCTTACCGGCCGACCGGCGGCCTGTTTCGGCATTGCCGGGCCGGGCAGTACCAACTTGCTGACCGGATTGTGGGATGCCCATATGGATCGCGCTCCGGTGCTGGCCCTCAGCGGGCAGGTCGACACCCAGGTCATCGGCCCCGGCGCGTTTCAAGAGGTCGATCTTTATGCTGCTTTTGATGCCGTGCGTGCCTGGGGCCAAACGGTGCTGACGAATAAAAACGCCAGCAACCTCATGGCCTTGGCTATCAAGCACGCCATTGTAGAGCAGGGCGTTGCCCATTTGATTCTGCCCAACGAAGTTCAAGAAGCGCCCGCCCTGCCTGAATTTCCGGCGACACCCAAACAAGGCCGGATCTCCACCATCGAAATCACCCCACCCGCAGCCGAACTCAACGAAGCCATCGCGCTTATCAAAGCCGCCAAACGCCCCAGCCTTATTGTCGGCCACGGCGCACGCTACCACCGCCAAGAAATCATCGACTTTGCCGAAAAAATCGACGCCGCCGTTATCACGACCTTCAAAGGCAAAGGGCTTATTTCCGATCAACACCCGTTGGGCTGTGGCGTTTTAGGGCGCAGCGGCACGCCGGTGGGCAGCAGCATGATGGGGCGCAGCGATCTACTGATCGTCTTGGGAGCATCGTTCTCTAACCACACCGGTATCTCGCTCAAAAAGAAAACCATCCAGATCGACATCGACCGGATGACGCTGGGCAAATTCCACCCGGTCACCGTGCCGCTGTGGGGCGAAATCGGGGCGACGCTCAAGCTTCTAGAGGAACGCTTGGATACCGTGGAGCGTCCGCAGGTTCGCGAGGATATCGCCGCCCGCTGGGCTTACTGGCGCACTGAAAAGGAAAAACAGGTCGGCCATCTGGATGCCAAAGGCCGAATGCACCCGGCTCTCGTTTTCAAACACCTCTCTACTGCCGTGCCGGACGATGCCGTTATCTGTGTCGATGTCGGCAACAACACCTACAGTTTTGGCCGCTTCTTTGAGTGCAGCGGCGACCAGGATATTCTGATGTCGGGCTACCTGGGCAGTATTGGCTTTTCTTTTCCGGCGGCATTAGGCGCGTGGGCCGCCGCCGGCGATAAACGTAAAATCGTCTCGGTTTCCGGCGACGGCGGCTTCGGTCAATATCTGGCTGATTTCACCACCGCTGTAAAATATAATATGTCCATCTGCCACGTGCTGCTCAACAACGATGAGTTAGGCAAAATTTCAAAAGAACAGCGTGCCGGACGTTTCCAGGTATGGCAGACCAGTCTGCACAACCCCAATTTTGCCGAATTCGCTACCTTGTGCGGCGGCTATGGCATCCGCGTCAGCCGACCCGACGAACTTATCCCGGCCTTAGAAGCCGGTCTCAACGCCAACGGTCCGGCGATTGTCGAAATTCTGACCGATCCTAAACAAACGTAATGGAGTTCTTTGAGTTTATGGAGTTGTATTTTCAACGCTCATGTTTGACTCCACAACTCCACTAACTCCATAAACTCTACGAACTCTATAAACTCTCACAG
>JAGRBZ010000541.1 GCA_020433805.1 Anaerolineae bacterium | reverse complement strand
CGGCGGGTTGAGAATAGGCGTACTCAACAGCGAGCCAAAAACGCCGCCGTTGGTGATGGTGAATGTGCCGCCGCGCAGATCATCCAGCGAGAGGCTGTTATCTTGAGCCTTCTTCGAGAAATCTTTGATCTTCTTCTCGATGTCGGCAAACGACAGGCGGTCGGCATCGCGCAAGACAGGCACGACCAGCCCTTCCGGGGCACCCACAGCCATGCCAATATCATAATAGTGCTTATAAACAATCTCTTTGCCGCTGATTTCGGCGTTGATAGCCGGGAAAGCTTTCAACGCGCCAATCGAGGCTTTGACAAAGAATGACATAAAGCCCAGCTTAATATCGTGCCGATCAACAAACGAGGCTTGGCGGCGTTTGCGCATATCCATCACGGCGCTCATGTCGATTTCATTGAAGGTCGTCAGCATCGCCGCCGTTTGCTGGGCTTCTACCAGCCGTTGGGCGATGGTCTGGCGACGGCGCGTCATTCGCTCGCGGGTTTCAGGACGGGACGGATCGCCGGAGGTTTCCGGCTCGGTTTTGAAGCTGCGTTCCGGCTGGGGAGCTGGGGTGGCCGGCTTGGCTTCTTTTTTGGCGGGCGTGCTCTGCTTTTTCTCGATGTAGCTTTCTACATCTTGGCGGGTGATGCGCTTGCCGCCGTCGGCCACTTGCGAGAGGTTAACGCCGCTCTCTTCGGCTAACCGTTTGGCCATCGGAGTGGCTCGCTCGTGCTGATCGCCCTCTTTTTCATCCGAGGGGGCGGCTTTGCCGGATGGTTCTTCGGCTTGCGGTTTTTGATCATCCGGCGCGGCGCTTTCGTCGATTAGGCCTAAGACATCGCCCACCTGAACATCGTCGCCCTCGCCGTGCTCAATTTTGCTTAACACACCGGCTTGCTCGGCGGCGACTTCAAGATTGACCTTATCGGTTTCCAGCTCGACGACAGCCTCACCGACATTTACATAGTCGCCTTCTTTTTTTAACCAACGGCCAACCGTCGCTTCAACAACCGACTCGCCCGATTCAGGAACAACAATTTTAACTGTCATGCGTTTTCTTCTCCGTGTGAGGTTTATTCTAAATCAAAAGCCGTTCCAAAGGTGACAGTCACTGAAACAACCTCAAGTGACTGTCACCTGGCTTCTTTATTCTAAAGCAAAAGCCAGCCGAACCAGCTCTCTTTGGTTAACACCGTGCCATGCCGACGAACCTTCTGCCGGGCTGGCCCGGCGCGGTCGGGAGATACAGCTTAACGGCCAGCGACCGTCGATTAGCTTGCGTAACTGCGGCCTTAGAGCCTCCCAAGCACCCATATTGCGCGGCTCTTCCTGAACCCACATTACTTCTTCCATATTAGGATAGCCTTCCAAAACCGGCAGAACAGCTTCCGGCAGCAGCGGGTAGATCTGCTCGATGCGGGCGATGGCGACGGCCTCGTTGTTTTCGCGATAGTCGCTGCTAATCAAATCAACATACATCTTGCCACTGCAGAAGACCAGCCGTTTGACCTTATCTGCCGATTCCTTGGCGCGGTCATCATCGATAACCGGCTGCCAATAGCCCTGAACAAATTCTTTGGGCGAAGAGGCGGCTAAGGGATTACGAAGCAAGCTCTTGGGTGTCATAATAATCAGCGGCAGCGGATCGGTTTTGAGCAGCGCGGCTTGGCGGCGCAGCAGGTGGAAATATTGGGCGGATGTGGTGCAGTTGGCAATCCGCATATTGATGTCAGCGCCCATTTGCAAGAAGCGCTCCAAGCGGGCGGTTGAGTGGTCCGGCCCGGCGCCTTCGTAGCCGTGCGGCAGCAGCATCACCAGCGATGGCGTTTGGCCCCACTTATCCCGCCCGGAGACGATAAATTCGTCAATCACAGGCTGGGCACCGTTGACGAAATCGCCATACTGCGCTTCCCAAATGACCAGCCGATCCGGCTCTTGAATATTGTAGCCGTATTCAAAGCCGACGGCCCCGTTCTCCGTCAGCGGGCTGTTGACGATTTCAAACGCAGCATTCGCCTGTGGAATGCTCTGCATGGGTACATACTGTTCGCCGGTTTCGACATCGTGCAGTATCGCGTGACGATGGCTAAACGTGCCGCGCTCAACATCTTCACCCGTCATACGGATGGCGACGCCGTCCTCCAGAATGGAGGCCAGTGCCAGCGCTTCCGCCGTGGCCCAATCGACCTTGCCCTCATCGACATCCTCCAAGGCCGAATGTCGAGGTTTCAAAATACGCTTCAGGCGGGAGTGGATCGTAAAGCCTTCGGGTAGTTCCAGCAGAGATGCGTTCAGCTCGCGCAGCCGTTTGAGGGATACAGAGGTGTGCGCTCTTTTGGCCGCGCCGGGGGGCGGGGGTTCCGGCTCCGGCTCAACAATGCTTTCTTGGGGATCAAGTTCATTCATAATCTCTTGCATCTTGTTGAACTGATCGTCAACCATAGCCTGAGCTTTTTCGGCCTCGAGTAGATTGTTTTCAACTAGCTTGTTAGCCCACTGTTCGCGCACGGTGGGATGTTCATCGACCTTTTTGTACATCAGCGGCTGGGTAAAGCGAGGTTCGTCGCCCTCGTTATGGCCGTAGCGGCGGTAACCGATGAGGTCGATGACGAAATCCTTGCCGAACTCAAGCAAATAGGCAATTGCCAGACGCGCTACTTCCAGACATGCTTCGGGATCATCGGCGTTGACGTGAGCAATAGGCACTTTGTAGCCCTTAGCTACGTCACTGGCATACAGGGTGCTGCGCGAATCTTCGGGGTCGGCGGTAAAGCCAAGTTGGTTGTTAGCGATGATATGAATAGTGCCGCCGACATCATAACCCTGCAAGTAGCGGAAGTTGAACGTCTCGGCCACAATGCCCTGCCCCGAAAAAGAGGCATCGCCATGGATGATAATTGGCAGCGACAGCCCGGGCATAAAGTTGGCGGGGCCGGGTTGGTCTACATTTGTTCCGGCGGCGCGGGCCATGCCGGCAATAACCGGGTTGACCAGCTCTAGGTGGCTGGGGTTGGGGGCCATCGAAACCACAAGCGGGTTTGCTTCGCCGCCCCGCAGCGTGTGTTGCACCCCTTTGTGATATTTAACGTCGCCTGTCCAGCCCTTAGCCAGATATTGGGACACCGCATTTTCGCTGGTAATGGGGTCTTTGAACTCAGCCAGAATTTCGGCATAGTTTTTGTTTTGAACATGGGTTAAAACGTTCAAGCGGCCCCGGTGGGCCATACCTAGCAGGATCGTTTTGAACTTGGCTTTCGATGAGCGCCAGATAATCTCATTGAGCATCGGCACCATCATATCCAATCCTTCAATTGAGAAGCGCGTTTTGCCGGGGAAGGTGCGATGCAAAAAGCGCTCGAAGACTTCGACTTCGGTTAACTGCTGTAATAAACTTACATAATCATCCTGATCCGGTGAAGGTCGAAAACGTCCCGACTCTGCGGCCTGACGCAGCCAGCTTCGCTCTTCAAATTGGCGCAAGTGATCATAATCATAACCGATGGTTGATGAATAGATCTGGCGTAAGCGCTGGATGGCCTGCAGCGCATTGTCGCTGCCTTCGGCCACCGGCCCCCCGATTAAGCTGGCCGGAAATTGGCGTAGATCGTCAGGCGTAACGTTGTAATATTCTTCGCTTAGCGCCGAGTCGCTGGGCGGTGGCGTACCAAGCGGATCGAGTTGGGCCGCGAGATGGCCATATTCTCGAATGGCTTGAGCTAAGTTAACGATCCTAACGAGTTTGTCTGTGTTGAGCGTTGGAGCTATCGCTGCGGTTGTGTCCGGCGCTCCGTTTGTTGAGGGCGTCCATTCCTTAAAATAAGCACGTGTTTCGGGATCAACCGAATTTGGATCTTGCTGATAACGTTCATAAAGTTCTAATATGTACCCGGCGTTGGGTCCATGAAAATCATGTAGTAAGTTCATTTGATTACCTTATAGGATTTATTCAATTGATAAAGCAGTCATTTTAATAAGGGGATCTTACCCTATAGATTATACCTTTAATGTAAAATTTGGGCTACATAATTTATTGAGAAAGGCCCGGAATTATTTATAGGGAAGAAGGAAAAAAAAGAATACCCCTGAGCGAACCTACTTAGTGGCTAGAGTACTAAGAAGAACTACTCAGGGGCAGGGGAGAGAGGAGGGAGTTTCTTACTGCGCTTTGGATTTTAGAACAAAAGTTCTATTTTGGCAAAAATTACTGTTGCCACAAGAGCCTTAAACGCTTCTTTTTTAACATTAATTACTATGCCTATGCTTCAAGGTTTTGGCCTAATAACTCCATCAATTTAAAGAAGTATGAAGCATCAGCCGGTTTTGAATAACCCATACCAGGCTTCGAGCGTTTCGGGTGAGTAAAGGTCGAGTGCTTTAAAGATGTGATAAGCAAAATCGAGTGGGGCCGTAGCTCCGGCGGTAATAAGGTGACCATCGGTTACGGTCGGTTCGTCTTGGTAGAGCGCTGCGCCTTGATAATTAATTTTTGATAACGAGGGGGATATAGACGGAACTGTTAGGGCTAAAACTCGGATCGACTAATAGATCATTCGACACGTTGCCTGCGCCGTCGATGACTTTGAGACGGAAGCTTGGGGTGCTATAGGTGGGGTTGGTGGTAAAAGCTGTGGGGTACTCCATAATAATGAAGCGGTCGAGCGCGATGTCGGTTTTATCCAAAAAGGTAATATAGAGTTTGATGTCACTGGTGGCATTGGTCGCGGTATCGAAATCGACATGGAATTCCTGGTACGTGCCGGCCTCTCGGAAATCGACGCCGCGCAGTCGGCGCAGGCCGATTACGTCACCATCTGACTGAGCGATGATTTCCAGGCGTACAACTTCATCGGCCAGAGAATTGCTACCGGCTTTGAGCCGAACATAAGCCCGGTACGGCTGCGGCTCCGAGAAAGTGATGGCATCGCTTTGCCAAATCCCCACGGGATCATTAGCGGTAATCGCTTGTAATGCCTGGCCGTCGAGAGCGTCCGGGTCGCTCACCCACTGGCCGACGGGTGTATTGCTGACTTCCTGGCGCGTGAGTGTCGACTCTTCCCACAGCCAATTTTTATCGCCCAGCGCCAGATAATTCGCTCCAGACGTCGCGTCC
>JAGRBZ010000540.1 GCA_020433805.1 Anaerolineae bacterium | reverse complement strand
GGATTAGGGATTTGGATGATGAGCTTACTGTGGCCGGGCATCAATCAGGCTGTGAGCCAGGAAGCAATGATTGCGCTGGCCTTGGGTCTGGGTACTGTATCGCTCGTGTATGCCTGGAACCGCTACCACACCCATTCTACCCCGCCGACGTCACCTCAAATTGACCATCGCCCGCCGAGTGTGAACGACTCGCGGCCCATCAAGCCGATTGGTATGGCCTAGAATTTATCCGCTGAATACCATAACCTGAAATTTACTCCAGAGGGAACGATTGCAACAATCGTTCCCTCTGTTTATTTCCCAATTAACCCATCATCGCAAACAAGCGCCACACCTGGGCCACCACGAAGGTGACGACAAAGCCCATTGCCAGCGGCAGCAGAGCCGCAACTGTCGTCCACCTTTTACTGCCGGTTTCCTTATAAATTGTGTAAATGGTGGTACTGCACGGATTATGCAGCAAGCTAAACAGCATTAGGTTGACGGCCGTCAGCAGGGTCCAGCCACCGGCATGGAACAGCGCCATTGTTTCCTGGCTGCCGGTTTCAAACATCACCCCGGATCCGGCACCGTACTGTGATGCACCGGTGACCATCACCGTTAGCATCAACACGGTGGGGATGACGATTTCGTTGGCCGGAATAGCGACCACATAGGCCAGCAAAATGACGCCATTTAAGCCCAGCAGCCAACCGATAGGATTCAGAAAATTGACCAGATGCTCGGCGATGCTGGCATCACCAATCATCACATTAGAAATCAACCAAATGACCACACCGGCGGGTAGGGCAAACACAATAGCTCGCCACAGCACATAGATAGTGCGGTCGATGAGCGACGTGTAGACCGTTTGCCAAAAGCGCGGCGGCCGGTAGGGCGGCAGCTCCAGGCTAAAGGTACTGGCCTCGCCTTTAAGCCACGTGCGCGATAAAGCCCAAGAGACAACAAAGCTCAGCAACACGCCCAACATAGCAATACCCACCACGGCCAGCGCCGAGATAATGCCGCCCAGGTAAGCCGGCACCAATGCCCCTATAAATAAGGTCGCGATGAGAATTTGGGTCGGCCAGCGGCCGTTACACAGGGCAAAGTTGTTGGTAATGATGGCGATGAGCCGCTCACGCGGGCTGTCTATCACCCGTGTCGCCACGACCCCGGCGGCATTGCAACCGAAGCCCATCATCATACTCAACGACTGCTTGCCGTGCGCCCCGGATTTTTTGAAGATATTATCCAGGTTAAAGGCGACACGCGGTAGGTAGCCAAAATCTTCCAGCAGCGTAAAGAGCGGGAAGAAAATCGCCATCGGCGGCAGCATCACCGCGATAACCCAGGCCGTGGCCAAATACATCCCGTCGATGAGTAGCCCATCGAGCCACCACGGCAGACCGATGGCCGCACTGCCCTCTTTGAGCAGCGGGTGGACGTTATCGAGCAGCAGCCAGGCCAGGAACGACGACGGATAGTTAGCCCCTATGATGGTGAACCAAAAGACAAAGGTAAACAGCAGAATCATCAAGGGAAAACCCCAGATGCGGCTAGTCACCAGCCGGTCAATCGTGCGGTCGAGGTTGAAACGGGGTGGGGTGTTGGGATAGGTGACCGCGCGGTCGGCAATGCGGGCTGCATCGGTGTAGATGGCTTCGACAATTTTTTCATGGGCGCTGCCGCCCACGTCCCAACGCAGTTGGTTGGCCGTATCGAGAATATTTTGCGCGGCGTTGGGCAGGGCGTTTTCAGGTGGGTTCATTTGTCCGGTATTAAGCATGCTGCACCTCTTGCAATTGGAGTACCAGGTCGCCATTGGTTTGGCCCGGATCATCGCGCGTCAGATCGCCCAGTTCGCCGCGCTTTACGGCTTCGATGATGCGCTGATCGCCATCGAGCAGCCGCAGTGCTACCCAGCGGGCATTTGGCAGGCCGGGAAAAGCCGTTTCCAACTGCTCGACCAACGCTTTAATAGCCGATTTGAGGGCGGGTGGTTCGTTTTTGATGCGGTGCGGTTGGCACACAAATGCGCCGGTAGCAACGTCATGAACTGCCTGCAATAATTCGGGAACACCTTGCCGCGAGCGGGCGGCGGTCGGTATGACCGGCACCCCCAGATCGCGTGCCAGAGAGCGCTCATCGACGGTGATGCCGTGCCGGCGGGCTTCATCCATCAGGTTGAGCGCCAGCACGGCCCGGTCGGTGATTTCCAGCACTTGCAGCACCAGGTTTAAGTTGCGTTCCAGGCGGGTGGCATCGGCCACGATAATGGTTACGTCCGGCTGTCCGAACAGAATAAAGTTACGGGCTACTTCCTCATCCAGGCTGGTCGAAAGAAGGGAATAGGTGCCCGGCAGGTCAACGATTTTGTAGCGATGGCTGCCAAACTCGAAGCCGCCTTCGGCACGGGTAACGGTTTTGCCCGGCCAGTTACCCGTATGCTGGCGCAGCCCGGTCAGCGCGTTGAAGATGGTGCTTTTGCCGGTGTTGGGATTGCCGGCCAACGCGACCACGTAATCCCAATTTTCCATGTTGATACCCAACTTGGTGAGATTGCCTATATTGTGCGCCGGACAGGTAGCACAGTTGTGTCCGGCCGGTATTTTTACGGTTGGTGTCGTCATATTCATTCTCCAATGTGTCGTTACTTACTGCTTGACTACGTCGCGGGTGATGTGGATTTGATCGGCTTGTTCTTTGCGCAGTCCAATAAGCGATCTTCTGATCAGGTAGGCGGTTGGATCGCCGCTGGGGCTAACCATTTCCGCTGTGATGACCGTACCGGGCAAAATGCCCAAATCCATAAAGCGGCGGCGCTCCGGCCCGCGACAGGCAGGAGACAGGCGCACGACCTGGGCCGTTTCGCCAATTTTTAGGTTGCTCAGGCGTTCGGTGTTGGTTTGCTCGGTTACTTCCTCCGGCGATAGCGGCAGTACCGAAATATTGCGGGCCACAATCGGGGCCAGCCGGTGTTCGGTATCGCCTACCAAAAAGCGTACGCGCTCGGTCGAAATCTCTTTGAGGCGCAGCTCGGTATCGGGGTATAGCCCTTCGGCCACCAACTGGGCGTACACGATGGGCGGTTCGTCTTCGATATGGACAATGCGGGCATATTGGCCCGGCTCCAACGCTGTCAGCGGTTGGCCGCCGTGCGGCACATACTGACCGCTAGCCGAAGGGATGGGGTCACCGTGCGGATCGTGGGTAGGATATCCCAGCCGCGCCGCGAGTGCTTCAACTTCATCGGGGGTGAGATGGTGCTCGTGCTGTTCGGCCTGAACGTGCCATTGGGCTTCATCGAACCCGGTTTCATCGGCCAGATAGCGCTCCCACAAGCGGTGCGCTCGAATTACCTGTAAGGCATAGTCTTGACCGGCTTCTGTTAGATGAAACTCATCGCCTTGCAGCGTTAGCAGATTATGGGCTGCCATTTTAGAAACAAGGGTACTGGCTTCATCTTGCTTGATTTGGAGCACACCGGCAATACTCTCCATGGTAGGCCGGCGATTATTCTTTTCACACTTATATATATGTTTGAGTACGTCTTCGCTTAGAATTCGTTCGTTTGTAGTTATCATAGTCTACGACACTCTTTTTTAATTTAGGCTAAATTAATTTTTAGTCTCGACTAATTATACTACGATTTTTTAATATTTCAAGGGGTGAATAGACATAAAACCTGTTAAGTATTTAAAACAAACGACTTCGATGCCCTATCTGGCCTGAAAAACGTTCGTAAAGTAGTTCAAATTTGTAACTATCTAGCGAAGCTCTGCCTCAAACCGACAAGAGAATTGGACGCAGATACACGCAGATTTTCTCAGATAAAAAACAAAAAATCAGTGTTTATCAGCGTCCATCTGCGTCCAAAATTTTGTCTCATTTGTAAGGAATTTTCAGGTTCAAGGATTTCAGTCATAAGACTGTAGGGCGTAAATCAGGCTGAGGCTAAGGCGAAGGCTAAGAAAGAGGCAAGGAAAACGAATCGATTTCTTGAGGGTGGGCCGGCTTAACCTGAATTTGCCTGCTTAGCCTCAGCCTTCGCCTTAGCCTACTCTATCGACATCGATTGGCTCAATAGTTACTCAAGTTTATAGAGATAGGCCCCCTGATAGCCCAAAATTTCATCTTCTCATCATCTACAACAAATGTTGTACCTGCCTCTCCGCTAAATCATCGACCTTCCTCATAAACTCCTCCTGCATTTGGCAGAGATAAAGTTCAATCTTGATGCTGATCCAAAAATCGGGCACATTCGCTATACTGGAAAAAATGGACAAAAACGGTCTGTAGAAAGATGGAGGACCTTATGCGCACTTTGTGGCAACAATTCAACCAAACTTCAAACCTTGTTAAATTTTTGATCTTGGGCATGCTGTTCGTCTGGGCTATCGCTTTAGCAGCGATGGTCAGCGTCATCATCCTCGCGTCAGAGCGATCGGTGGTGGCCCAACCGCCGGTAGACGATCTGGACCATAACATTTCGACCATCCGACTCGATCCCGCCGCCGGCTCCCTCAACACCACGGTGACGGTCATCGGCGAGGGCTGGCAGCCGGAGAAGGTGGTTTTTATATACCTGACCTCACCCTACAGTCTGGAAACCGAGCTAAACAACTTTGCTCAGGCCAATGCCGTGGCCGACACAACGGGTCGCTTTACGGTATCCGTGCCAATCACAGCCAGTTCCGACTGGGAAGCGCCCGGATTGGTGCGAGTCGTGGCTCGAACCGCCGAGAATGAGGCCGGTGCTCAAGCCTTTTTTAGCCTGCTCGATGAGTCTATCGAGCCGACGGCTACGGTGACAGATACCCTTGCTACCGCTACACCAACCCTCACCCCTACGCTGAACGTTGAGCCAACCAATACCCCGGAACCGGATGCGGAAGCCGCCATGCTGGTAACCAATGCCGATCTGAACGTTCGCAGCGGGCCGGGTACGGATTACCCTATTTTAGGGCTGCTCAAAGCCGACCAAACCGCCGAGATTACCGGCCTGAGTCCTGATGGTCGCTGGTGGCAGATCGCTTTTTCCGGCACGGCCAGTGGACGGGGCTGGGTTGCGGCTCAGTATACAATAGCGCAAAACACGGACAACGTGCCGATTGTGCAGGCGCAGCCCGTTCCG
>JAGRBZ010000539.1 GCA_020433805.1 Anaerolineae bacterium | reverse complement strand
CTTTTATAAAAGTCAATAAACTTTTGTGCGGTTGGATCGTCACGATTTATTCCCTTGACGTTAAAAGCTAAACAACTATCAGAGCCGGACCAATCGTAAAGATAGCGCACAGCATGGGCGATTTCGTCGTCACTTAAAAACGCGCTAACACCCCACATCACAAAAGCTATCTTTTTCTGACCATCCAGAATGGGCTTTATCTGGGGGTTATTGAGCAACTTCTCAGGAGCGGTAGCGTCGGCTTCAATAAAGTAGACGTTGGGGGTATCACCCAGAATCTCATGAGCATACTCAACCGTTATCGGGTCATAATCAGAATAGATAACGGTTGTCCCTGCACGAACATTATGATGAATATGATCCTCTGTGGGCAATCCGGAGGCAAAATCGACAATAATATCATAGCCCTGGTTTTGGCTCAACTCTTCGGCAATATCTTGAAGCGTCCACCGCTGGAGACGGGCATACTTAGAGACAAAGGGGAGAAGTTTGAGGATTTGGTCGGCAGCCTGACGGTCAACTTCAAAATTATGGCTCCCGCCAAGGTAGTAGTCGTACATGCGGCCGGCATTCGGTTTACTGGCATCAGCAATGTTTTCTTGTGACATGTATTTCCTCTCGCACTCTGGTTATTCGGATTTGAAAGCATTATACATGACTATAACGATAACACCAAGTGTGGTTTTAATATTATACCGTCTACCCCAGATATACTTCACAATAAACCCACGATAAACTTTCGGTCACTGACATTCATACAACTCTATGCTAAGCTATATACACGCTGTTTTAATCACGAACATTCAGGAGATATGATGACTCCCGTTATCGAAGTTGAAAATCTAACGAAGCGCTACAACACCAGCAAAACCAACGCTGTCGACGGTATCTCGTTTACTGTCGCGCCCGGCGAATTCTTCACCCTACTTGGCCCCAACGGAGCCGGCAAAACGACCACCATCTCGATCCTGACCACGACGCTGTCACCCACGTCAGGCACGGCCCGCATTGCCGGGTATGATCTGGTCAAAGAAGCCGGGGCCGTTCGTCGCCACGTTGGCATTATCTTTCAAAAACCGAGCCTCGATTTGAACCTTACCGCCGAAGAGAACGTCCGCTTTCACGCCATTATGTACGGGCTGTATCCCTTTCGGCCCGCCTTCTCGCTGATGCCGAGGGCTTACAAGAAGCAGATCGAAGAACTTACCAACGTCCTCGGCCTTAAAGACGATATATTCAAGCCGATCAAAACCTTCTCCGGCGGGATGAAACGCAAGCTGGAAATCATTCGCAGTCTCATCCACAACCCAAAAGTACTCTTTTTAGACGAGCCAACCGTTGGCCTCGACGCCGCCAGCCGGCGCAATCTGTGGGAGTACATCCAGCGCGTGCGCCGCGACGCCGGTACAACCGTTTTTCTAACCACCCACTATCTTGACGAAGCCGAAGAAGCCGACACCATCTGCATTATCAGCAAAGGCACCATTGTCGCCTACGGCACGCCCGAGTCGGTTAAAGACCGGCTGCTCGAAAAGTATCTCTTAATCGATGCCGAAGACAAGAGCCGCCTCCGCGCCGAACTGCAACAGCACGCTATTCCCTTTACCGAAACCAGCAACTTCAAAATTATGCTCAACGGCTCGCCCACGGCCCATCAAATTCTAAAAACCATTGAAACGCCGCTTACTACGCTCAAAACGCATCATCCCAGCCTGGAAGATGCTTATTTGGCTATTGTTGAGGATTAGCAGTGCTAAGGTGACAGTCACTTTCATCAATAAGTGACTGTCACTTGATGAAAGGAACATTATGGAACATCATCGTATTGCCGCCATCGCCTATCGCGACCTCTTGAAATTTCTGAGAGATCCGGTGCGGATGGTATCGACCTTTATCTTTCCATTAATTTTTATCGGGATTTTGGGGGGAAGTTTCCAGGCCAGCTTTGGCGACCAGGTTGGCTACAACTTTCTCATCTTCACCTTTACCGGCATCCTGGCCCAAACGATGTTTCAATCATCGGCGATGGGTCTCATCTCGCTCATCGAAGATCGCGAAAACGACTTTAGCCAGGAGATCTTCATCGCGCCCATCTCGCGCTACTCGATCATCATCGGCAAAGTCTTGGGCGAGTCGCTCGTGTCGATGACGCAGGGTCTGGGTATTCTGGCGTTTGCCATCATCATCGGCATTCGTATCTCGCTACTGCAAGCGCTTATTCTCGTTCCGGCCACGCTGATTGTCTGCTTCTTTGGCGGAGCCTTTGGCGTTATCATTATGGCTAACTTAAACACCCAGCGCGCCGCCAACCAGGTTTTTCCCTTTATTATGCTGCCGCAGTTCTTTCTAGCCGGCGTCTTCACGCCCATCGACAAGCTGCCCTGGTTTCTCGATATTCTTTCGCGCCTTTCACCCATGCGCTACGCCGTCGATTTTGTACGCGGCATCTTCTACAAAGGCACGGAAGATTATTATGCCGTGGTTCTCGACAGCGCCCTCCAGAACCTATTTGTCATGACGGTGCTCTTTGGCCTCTTTCTGGTGATCGGCACGGTGCTCTTTGTGCGCAAAGAGCGAAATCGTTAACGCAACACCTCCAAATACTCCGCCACAACCCAGCCGCTCCGCCCGTCTTGCGCATCCACTTTAACCCAATCGACGCCGTTTTCATCGGTCTCTTGGAGATTGAGCATGACCACCACGCTGCCTTCCGGCAAAGCGGCGGCGATAGGGCCACCGGGCGTCCAGCGCATCCGCAGGCCCTGACCATCGGTATTGGCGACAACAGCCGGAACCGGTGTTGGGGTGGCGGTTGGCGTCGGTGTCGCCGTGTTGGTTGGTGATGGCGTAGACGTTGGGATGGCCGTGGCGGTTTGGGTCGGTGTTGCCGAAGGGAGATCGGTCGCGGTTGCGGTGGGCAGCGGTGTGTTGGTTGGGGAAGATAAGGCCGTGGCTGTAGCGGTCGGTGTCGCATCATTCACGACGGCCAGCGTGGGCGTTAGGGCCACCGTTTCGGTGGGCGTAATGACCGGCGTCGGCAGCACTTCCGGCACCAGCGACTCGGTGCGGATGATCAACAAATCCAGCCCGATTTTATCATCATCATTAATCATGCCCTCTCGAAAGAGCGCCTCGTGAACGCTGCTGCGTAAGACATCGGTTCGGTTGAAGCCAATATTGCCGGGTGACCGCACCTGCACCTCTAACGCCAGGATTTGATCGAGGGTTTCCGGCTCAGTCACAGCATCCTCTATCATTGAGGCCAGATCATCCCCATCGCTTACGTTCCAACTATCGAGCCTCACGCGCGGCCCCATTTTTGGCACCTCGACGGCCAGCACCGAGCCAATAACCCGATCACGCGCCGCCTCACGCAGCGAGTCGATTGAAATATACCACAATACCCAACCCATTAAGAACAACAAAATGAGCGACGTGACCACACCGCCGCCAAAAATCCCGCGCCAGCCGCGCCGGTCTAAATTGGGCCGAAACCCCAAGACAAAAAAGACAAAGCCACCGGCCGACACAATCGCGATCAAGTTGGTTAAAAAGAGCAGCATCGCGCCAATAGCAATATCACGTCGCAGCCAGGCAATGCCAATGCCGACCGTGGCTAACGGCGGCACCAGGGCCACCGCAATGGCGACCCCCGGTAATGACGATGACATATTGCGGCGACACAGCGCATAGGCTCCGGCCAAGCCGGAAATAATCGCCACCCCTAAATCGAACGGGCCGGGGCTGGTACGCCCCATAATTTCAGCCGTGGGGGCGGCCACCGGTTGCAGCAGAAACCCGGCTAAAAAGCCCATGGTGATGGCTAACAGCATACCCTTAAGCGTAGCCTGCGCCGACAGGCTTAACAACCGGCCGTCAGCCTGGATCATCGCCAAGCCCATGCCGATAATCGCCGCCATCAACGGGGCCACCAGCATCGCGCCGATAATAACCGCCGGGCTGTTGAGCAGCAACCCCAGCGCCGCAATGCCCGCCGACAATCCAATCATCATAAAGAAGTCGATTTGCGGGCGAGCGCCGCGCCGAATTTGCTTGTACGTATTGACGCGCTCTTCAAAGGACAGTTTGGGCAAAAAGTGCGTTGCCCGCCACCAGACGCGGCTGGCCCGTGAGCCAACGCTGCCGTCGAACTGTTTGACGATAACCGTTGTCCCTTTGTTTTGAATAGCGACCTGCTGAGGAAACGTGCCGAAGACCACTTGGCTAAAGGCGTTGTCGTCGGTTGCCCCCACGATGGTCAGATGACAATTGGTGCTCTCGACTACAATCCCTTTAACCGCGTTTTCGGCCTGAACGATTTTGGGGTTGAAATTGGTATGCCTGGCCCATGGGCGCGTAAACTCCGCTAACCATTGCTCTCGCTCCTGAAGTTTAGCCTGGTCGGCAGAGGGTGAAGCAATATACAAGGCGGTTACGTCACCCTTTTTGGCAATATCCAGGGCCAATTCAAAAGAGAGCGTGCTATTTGAACCGCCGGCAGTCGGCACCAACACCTTCATCGGCTTCTCTTGAAGAAAGCCATCATCAGGCCAGGTCGGCAACGCCTTAACGATCATCAAATCGCACCAGGCCCGCTGCAAGACGTGGTCGAGGGTGCTGCCCAAGATATACCCTTTACGCGGTGGATTGCCCAACCACCCTATAATCAACAAATCGGGCCCGACATCGCGCATAACTTTGATAATACCCTGGCCCGCCGTTTCGTTTTTTACGGTAATAAGCTCGATCGGCACTTCCGTCATCCCATCCGGTACCACCAACCACGGATGCGGCTCGCTGCTATTTTGCCTAACGTTAACCACCGTTACCCGACCCTGTCGCGCCCGTGCCAGCAGATAGCCCAAGCACAACAGCGGTCGAAAATCATCATCAGCACGGATGGCAACAAGAACATGATAATCGGGTTGGGAGAAGTCGATGCTCATGCGGCGTTACCCATCGAGACGATACAAATCGGGCCGGCGATCTTTAAAGACCGGGATCTTCTGCCGTACGGTAGCGACCATATCGGTATCGATCGTGGCCGTCAACAAGATCTCCGTTTCACCGGCTTCGACCACGGCATTGCCCCAGGGGTCGATAATGGCCGAATGGCCGAAAAAGGTACTGGCGGCATCGC
>JAGRBZ010000053.1 GCA_020433805.1 Anaerolineae bacterium | reverse complement strand
ACTGCCGTAGCTCCTCCCCCGTCTCGGCAGACCACACCCGTACCGTCCCTCCATCACCCCCCGTCACTATCTGCTGGCCATCGGGGCTTATGGTCACTGCATAGACACTGCCTCCACGGCTGATAAACTGCCGTAGAATCTTCCCCGTCTCGGCAGACCAAACCCGTACCGTCCCAGATTTACTACCCGTCACTATCTGCCGACCATCGGCACTAATCGCCACTGCGTAGAATATAGATAGGGAATCATCCAACCGCCATAGCTCCTCCCCCGTCTCGGCAGACCACACCCGCACCGTCCCGTCATCACCCCCCGTCACAATCTGCCGCCCATCGGCACTAATCGCCACTGCACGGACATTGTCTGTGTGGCCGCTCAACTGCCGTAGCTCCTCCCCTGTCTCGGCAGACCACACCCGCACCGTCTCGTCACTACCCGACACAATCTGCTGCCCATCGGCACTAATCGCCACTGCGTAGACTATAGGTCCGGGGGGTCTCAACTGCCGTAGCTCCTCCCCCGTCTCGGCAGACCACATCCGCACCGTCCCGTCATACCCCCCCGTCACTATCTGCCGTCCATCGGGACTGATGGCCACTGCGTTGACGGTCAATGTGTGGCCTCTCCACTGCCGTAGCATCTCCCATGTTTCGGCAGACCACACCCGCACCATCCTGTCATCACCCCCCGTCACAATCTGCCGCCCATCCGGACTGATGGCCACTGCACGAACACTACCCCTATCGGTGTCTCGCCAGGGCATTGTTGACCGCCAAGAGCGTTGTCCGGCCTGGGCTATAGCCTGGCGCAGGACGGCATCGGCCTGAAGGGTGATAAAGGGCTTGGTCATTGCTTCGGTACGGGTCAGCCAGGTGCTTAACACTGCTTCGCGGGCCAGTATTAGGGCAACGTCGGTGTTGTTATTATTAAGTTCGGTTTGACAGTAGGCAGTCATCTCGCCGGCGCGGGCTCTGCTCAGAGCGGTTTCCAATTCCTCGATATGCTGCTTCTCCTTGTCCTCCTCCGCCTGGCGTAAAGCGACACAAGCATCAATATAGGCCCGCTCTTCTTGATCCAGCTTGAGCGTTCCATCGCGGAGGTGCGCTTCAATATCCTCTAAGCGTCCACCCCGATGGGTAAGGTGATCCCCCTTGATCTCAACCGGGGCGGCATGCCAGGCGTTTGACGCATTTTCAATATTCAACCGCAGCCGCAATATCGCTCGCTCTGCATCCAGCCAGTGGGTCAGCAGCGGCCAGTGGCGAATGAGGGCTTCATGGGTGACCTCTACTTCTTTTTCGCCGCTGGCCTCGCTAACGTTGGTCACTAGCAGGCGAGCGCTGGCCAGCTTTTCTACTAACCGTTCTACCTGGGCCTTATCCTGACCGCTCAAGACCAGTTTGCTAAAGGGCACCCGGCGGCGGGTGTCGCGGCGGGCCTCGCCCTCGTAGGCAATCTCGTCCACCCGAGTCAGGCGTAGAAAGATCTCGCGAACCAGTGTTTTGTCTGAGTCGCTTTCAAGGCCGTGATAGATTTCATTAGCCGTGCCGGCGATAGCCTTCTGGATACCGCCCAAGGCGCGATACTCTCTGGTTAACAGCCAGCTTCCGTGTCGCCGTTTCCACATCTCGCGCAGAAGGTGCTGTAAAAGAGGCATCGCGCCGGGTTCACCCTCCACCTCGGCCAAAATGGTGTGGCTCAAATCGGCCTCAAAGACCAAGCCGGCCTGTCGGGCCTGCTGTTCCATCGCGCTGCGCAATTCGGCGGTGGTCATCGGGGCCAATAGATATTGGTGATCCTGCATCGCCGTTTTAAGGTTGGTGTAAGGAGCACAGTCGCCCCAGAAATCGGCCCGCATGGTTAAAACAACTTTTCCGTTAGCGGTCGAAATGAGGTTTTGGAATTGATCAATGAATTGTTGACGTTGTTTATTATCACTGCCATGGGTAAACAGCTCTTCAAATTGATCGACCACCAACACAAAGGGCTGATCGGCAGAGATAGCCCGGCGTCCGGCGGCGAGCGCAGCCACCGGATCACTGCCGGGGGTGAGATAGATCAGGTGAGGTTCCGGCTCTGTGGCCTTGCTTTGCAAATACGGCACCAGCCCGGCCAGCACCACCGACGATTTACCACTGCCGGAGGCTCCTAACACCGCTAAAAAGTTGTGCTCGGCTAAACGAGCGGCCAGCGTCTCGACTACCTTTTCCCGCCCAAAGAAAAATGGACGGTCGTCCGGTTGAAACGCTTTCAAGCCCGGAAAGGGACACACATCCTCCACTAATGAGGGCAATTCATCTTCCGGGAGCAAGGCTAATGTATTAAAGGTCAAATCCAGGACCCGCTCGCACCACTGGTTGACTTGGTTGTAGGCTTGCTGGTAGTCGTCTTTGCTTTGCGCTGTCTCCTTACCCACAGTACGGCGAACGATTGCCGCCTGTTCGATGAAGGGAGCGGGTTGGTGGCCGGTTACCACCAGAAGGATGGGGGCATGAACGCGCAATTGGGCTTCCAGTCGCTGCAAGCCGGTTTCGATATCGGCGGGGGTGGCTTCAGCCCGGTTGACCTCGAACAGGTGCCGGTCGCGCAGGCGGCTGTAGAGCGCGGGGACGGTCAGGTCGGGTTCATCGGTCAGGCCGGCGGCGGCTTGTACCAGAGCTTTATCCACCAGGCCGCTGTCGTACAGATAGCCGTAAAAGTGGTCGGCGACGGTGGTCGCGGTTTGGATGGAGACTTTTTCGGTCATCGCGACGACTGCCGGGGTGCCTAGCTCCCGAATCAATTCTTGGGCCAGCCCACCCAGCGCACCGCCGGCCTCGGCTTCGGGCGTGGCGCTCTCGCAGGTGGAGAGAAAGATAAAGTGAGGCACCTGATCGACCTCATTTAGCTGGTCAATCAGCTCGCTCGTCCACACGGGTTGAATCTGATCGTCTTCATCGATCAGGAAGAGGGCCGTTTCTTTGCGGCTGGGGCTGTAGCCGCCGTGCGCGACAACGTGGAGCAGGGTATAGGGTTGGGCGGTTAGTTGGGTCTTGAGCGCCTTCAGCGTGGGCGGGCCTACTTTGTGCGACACTTCCAGCATGGCCAGCACATCGTAGGGGATTTGCCCCAACGATTGAGCAATGCCCTCAATCATTGCTTCGGCGTTGAAGCGGGCCAGACCGAAGCGATTGCCTTCGCCGGGGTTGGCTACCAGCAGCAGCGCTTTAAGATCCTCGTGGCGGTTGATGGGCATAAAGAGCCGTTCGGAGAGGCTGGGTAGGTAATGCGATAGGCGAAAATTTTGGCTGCGGCTCAGAAAACGCCACTTTTTGCGCTGATCCGGAGCGCAGAGTCGCTCCCAATAGAGCGGTTTAAGATCGGGGTCCTCGACCGTCAGCAGGATGCGCAGTCCCTCCGGGTCGTGCTGACCGGCGGCGCGGGCCTGGGCAAAAGCCTGGCCGATGTTGACATCGCCAAACAAAGCCTGCCCCAGCGTGGTGCCATAGGCCAGGCGGGTGGGTTGGGCGATAAGCTGCTTGAGGTCGAGCTTCATCCTGCCCTCAGTGCGGATCGGCAGGGCGTCGTCTTTGCTCTGCTCTACGACGATGGGGCACATGCCCTCTTCATTTTTACGTTGGATGGTAATTTCAAAGGTGTGCATCCATACTGCTCCTGAATAGATTATCGATGAATTTTGATAAAGCAGTCGTGTAACGATTATGGGTATTAGTCTGCTTTTAGTTTGGTGTTCAAAATTTCAATATCTCTCGTGATCTCATCTCGATCCGGACAATTAGGAATCAACTCAAGATAATATTCAAAATCTCGAAGTGCTTCCGCCCAATATGACAAGGCTTGATGTGCTTTACCTCTCCACTTATAGGCTGATGCTAATTTTGGATGGATTTCCAATGCCTTATCGAAATCCATTATGGCTTGTTCAAAATTTTTATCATCTAGGAAGAGTTTGCCAAAGAATTGGCAGTCAAGACTATAGTCACCTTCTAAGTCGGATGCTTTAATGAAATTTTGTTGAGCTTCTTGCTGCCTTCCCATGGCTGACAAAACCACAGCCCGATTGTAATAGGAAAGCTTTTCGTCTGGATTAGTCTCGATCGCCCTATCTAAATCCTGTAATGCCTTCGCAAGATTGCCCAATAAATGATACAGCCGAGCGCGATAATTATAAGGAGTCTCTATATCAGGAGGAGTCAGATCAATAGCTTTTGTAAAATCAACCATAGCCTCCTGAAGATTTCCAGCTTCTACGTTAATACAGGCACGGTGATGGTATATGAACCCTTTATCAGGCGCTAGATTAACTGCCATATTAAACTCCTCAAAAGCTTGTTCAAATTGTGACATTGCAGCATAAGCACGACTCCGGCGAATAACTATTCCTGCTTTTTCTTCATTCGAGGAGGCAAGTTGTTCAACAGTTGGATCAAGATCAGATAAGACTTTTTCAAACTCGCTAAGCCGAAAGTAAATTGAAACAAGTTGGAAATAAAGCATTAAAGAGATATTATCTGGCGCATTTAGTTCAAGTGCCCTTAATGTATCGGCTACAGCTTCCTCATATCGTCCAACTTTGTAATAAACATCACCACGTTTGGCAAGGGCTTCAACATTATTGGGTTCCTTTTGAATAACGATTGTATAATCTTCCAAAGCGCTTTTGTAGTCTTTAAGATATGTATTATAGATATTAGCTCGTGTGTGATAAGCTTCTATAACATCATCAAGACGTAAACATATTAATTTTGACAAATCTGACACAGCCTCGCTGAAGTTTTTTAGGTCCATATGTACAGAAAATCTACTTTTTAAAAGATTTTTATAGAACCCATTCATGTCGCTGTGCTTGATTCCCTCATCATAATCAAGAAGGGCCTTTTCTAGCTCTTTACGCTTATGATAAGCCTTACCTCGCAAGAAAAATATAGTTGGGAGTAAAGAAGGATCACCATTTTTTTTTGCTATATTTAATGCCTGTGTACAATCTTGTATGACCTCCTCAAAATTCTCTTGTTCGAATCGATAACCTGCGCGAATTAAATAGCCACCAGGATTAGTAGGGTTGGCTCTAATAACCGAGTCTGCTGCTTTAATTGCTATGTCTACATCAACCTTTTTGTCAACTACTAAATCAACAAGCCTTTGAGCAAGTCGCATTGAGACATCTGCTTGCTTAGAAAGAGGCTCCAGTCCATAAAAATAATCTTGCAAAAGCCGATGAATAAATATATAGTTTGAACCAACCTGTCGCAGGAAAATACGTTCATTGACATAACTAATGAAGTTAGAGTAGTCCCACGGTATGGATCCATCTCTGAAATGAAGAAGGTGCAATATCCATCTCCCTAACAAGTTTCTGCTTTCAAAAAGATAACCAATGCTTATACCCGCAACCAAACTGACCAATGAATAAAATTCGACATTGGCAACCCAACCAGCAAATAGAATTATAAGGCCATAGAGAAAAACGGGAGATATGAGATATATCTTTTGCTGAACGATATTTCGATCAAATGTACGACCGACAATCCGATCCCACCCCCACCACCTTACATACAATCTAAAAACAATTCCAATAAACACTCCAACAACGAGGAGACTATAAGTCACAAAGAAAATCTCGGTCAAAATAGCTCCAGAAACTCCTCCTAGTAGACCGAAAAACAATGTTTGTCTGGTAATAGGTCTTTGTATCCTAATGATAGACTTTGGTAGACGAAGAATAAAAATTCCAATTATACTTCCAATCAATCCTCCAATCCAACCACCTATTAAGGCACCAATCAATCCACAAATTAGACCTTTTATAATTGCCATATAGAACTTTATAAATTTATGTACTATGCTATCATCGAAAGGCAATGAAGTGTGAGTTAAAAAGATATCACTAGAAAAGACGGTTTCCCCATTATGGCCTACTATTTGAGCAAGACGCGTTAGCCAATGAATTACATCTTTTCTATCATATACCTCATTAGATTTTGTTCTGGCGATACGCTCAAACATACTTTTAATATACTCCTCAAACAGATTTCGACGGCGAGCTTCAACCGTATCAAACCCTTGCAACGCCTCCATCGATTTGCCTTGATAGGCCAATGACATAACATTTAACATCAGAGGAGTTTCGGCCAGTTCTTGCAGCACCGCATCGTGTTGAAGTGTCTTGCGTACGACAGCCAGTTGCTCTCCTGCAGCACCTAGGTATTGATCAATCTGTTGTTTACTGAGCGACTGTAGCTCAATCGCGCCCTCCAGAGCCAGCTTGACTTTGTTCTGTTCCCCTAATTGTCGGTATTCCTCGCTGCGGCAACAGACCACCAGGTCTACTTGTGCATGTTTCTGGCGAAACTCATTGATGATCCGAACACAGTCGGCTCTCAGTTCGCCTTTGACCTCATCCAACCCATCAAGCAGCGGTAATATTTTTTCATTCTCACTTTCCGTTCCCTCAATCCAGCGGCGGCCAATTTGGCGCGGCATTTGGTATTTGAGGCTTAACTCATCCGTCATCCAAGCGGACAGACTTTGTTTGGGATCTTGCCAGGAAGAGAGGTTGAACACGACCGGAATAGGGCGGCCGGGATCCTGCTCGGCCTGGTTGAGCAGGTCGCGGGCCAATTCCAACAGCGCAAAGGTTTTGCCGGAACCGGGTTGCCCCAAAATCAGCAGTGCCCCGCCCAGTTGGTCAAAGGCATCGAGCAGTGACAAGTGGCTGGTTACTGCCGGATCGATCTGACTATCGCTGTGGAGGGTTATCTCCCGCCGTTCGACCGCATCTAGCCGGGTCTCCAGCCCCAACTCCAATCTGGCTACCTCTTGAAGCGATTGTTCGTAGACGCCCTCGACCCAAAACGCGCGCACTTTCCGCAGCAGGATGAGCAGTTTGCGCCGTTCTTCGCTATCGGCTTTGGATTGAGCGGTTAGAGTGAAGCGTTGGAGGTTGGGGGTGTGGGTGTAGAGGATGGGGAGGAGGGAGATTGGCGACTGGAGACTAGAGATTAGAGATTGGAGATTGGAAAGTTGGGGAGATTGGGAAGTTGGGGTGTTGTCTTGCAGGTCATCGATAGTTTTGAAAGTGGGCGACTTGTTGGGGGTCTGGAGTAGGGATTGGAGTTTGAGGCGGGCGGCGTTGGCAGCCCAATCAACGGGGCGGTTGGCTTTGAGCAAGGGCAGGTAGAAGGCCCGGAAGAAGTGGTAAGCCTGGTCGCGATTGAGAGGGGTGAGGGTACACAAAACGGCGGGGACGCCGACCTTGAGTAGGGTTTGGGCCAAGGCCAGCCAAGCTGCTGTAGATGCTTGGTTGGTCTGGTGGCCATTGCTGAGGATAACTACCTGCGGGAGTTGCGGCAGGCGGCTGAGCATCGCTGTCAGGTCAGTGGCCCAGATCGGGGTTGCTAGTCCTTCTTTATCGTTATCAGCAGCCAGCAGCAGAGCGGCTTCATTGCGCTGGGGGCTATAAAAACTTACTCCCACCAGATGCAATACATGGCAGCCTGACCGCAGGGCTGCTTCCAACACGGGCAAAGTCAGCGGCTCGACCAGCCCTACGTCATTGACCACGGCGTGGGCTTCGGTTCCAAAAAGAACCTCGGTTAGCAGTTGCCGCTCTGCCGCCGGATCAGGAACGGTCAGCCGGTATTTATTATCCGCGCCGGGCGGGGCAGCCACCGCAACAACTATCTGCCGGGGGCGAATCGCAACAGGTTCCACGGCTCGCTCACTGCCGGGCTGGTAGCGACAGAAGGGGGTAGGCAAGTTGTTGGCAGGGCAACGCTGGCCGTCGTCCAGCAGTTCCCAGGGAAGGGCGTGCAACTCGGGCACGTCCGCGGGCAGGCAAAGCCTAATCTGGTGATGCGCATCCTGCCGATGTACTTGGCTCCAGACCGTCCGCAGATAGTCGTCAAATAGCCAGTTGAATAGTGCTAGTCCGATAGCTTTAGGAGAAGCGTCGACCACAGACGGTTGGTCTGCTAACCGAACAGATTGCCCGCTGAACTCGCGCCGCCCGCCTCCAGCCTGTTCTACAATGAGTTCGACGCCAAAAGAGTCGCTTTCTATCGCACGAAGCTGAATTTCCAGGGCAGTGATGTCCTGCTCAAAGACCAAGCCGGGTAGGTCAAGCTCTAAGTCAGGCGGCGACTCTAAGACAATGGCATTGGCTAAACGCAACCGCTGGCTGGTAGCTTTATACGACTCGATCTCGCAGCAGACAGCCAGTTGAACCGGACCGAAAGGATCGGTCTGACGAAAGGTATTGATAGCAGCGATGCAGGATCCCCGCTCCGGTTCAGGCAACCGACTCAGGTTATCCAGCAGCAGTAGCAACTGGCCTTTATTTAGCCGCGACCGAGCCAGATCAGACTCCAGCCCGTATTGGCTCTCTAATTCGGCCACCAGCCACTCGGCCAGTGAAGGGCTAGCCTCAGACCAGCGGGTCAAATCAAACAGCACCGGAATGGGGTGAATGCTTGACAGCTCGGCCTGGGCCACTGCAGCCTGGGCCAAATCGAGCAAATGGCGGGATTTGCCACTGCCGGATGGTCCCAAAATAAGCAGTGCCCCCTGGCCGGCCGTTTGAAAAATATCGAAGATGGCTCGGTCGGGCAGCAGGGTTTGACCAGCGTGATCGGGTTGAGGCGCATCTAGCTGCTCCGACCAGGTTGTCTCGACTAACTCGGGCCGTAAATAGCGCACTTGCTCAGACCAAGCGCGTTGGGTCGGCCCCGGTGCTTCGGCCATCCAGCGCTCGCTGAGCTGCGCTAACAAATCGCGACGATGACGTGACTGTTTAGATGGCGATGGCTTTGGCGGGGCAAAGAGGCGGTTGTCCGGTAAACGGCTGAAGAGGACGGGAATTTCCGCCCCTTTAGCATCAGCTGTCAGCAGACTGGACCGGGCTTGATTGCCGGCTAGATCGACTTCACCACTTGCTAACAACTGCTGATAAAAGACGCGGCTAAACTTGCGAGCTGTGTCGATCTGGACTTTGTCCTGCATGGCCAGCACAGTTGGCACCCCTGAGCTAATCAAGCGCGGGGCCAATCCCCGCCAGGCATCGGCCGGGCTGCGGCTGGCGGTCTGACAGCTGGCCAAAACGATGAGTTGGGGAGGTTGGGCCAAGCGCGTGATCATCTGGCTAAACGCCGTCTCGGACTCCTTCTTTACCCAATTTTCTTCGTCCGCCAAAAAGAGCGTTGCCGCATTATCGATAAACTGGCCATGGGCCACCAGATGGAGTATGTGGTAACCCTGATGCAACTCTGCCTCTAATCGGGGCAAGCTGATCGGCGCTTCGAGAAATTTTATCTCCAGTTGCTTCGCCGGAAACCCCTCAACCGCCTGCCGGATGGTCTTTTCTTCAGCCACGCGGTTGAGCGGAGCCAGCTTTTCATCTTGTAGATTAGCCGCATCGGCGACGGCTACCAGCAGCTTGAGCGGTCGCTCGCTAACCGGCTGGCCCGGTTCCCATTCTCCGGCCAGGTAGCGAGAGAAGGGTGTGTCGCTGCCAGTAGCCAGAGGCTGATCGCCATCACGCAGCAGTTCCCAGGGCAGGACGTGCAGTTCTGGCGCATCGGCGTCGATACGCAGCCGCAGCCGGAAGCGTCCCTGCGTTTGCCCCCGCAGCATGTCCCAACCGCGCCGGAGTTTGTCATCAGCCATCAACTGCGCAAACAGGTACCGGCCATCCTCGCCGGGAGAGCCGGTCGGGTGCCAGTCAAGCAGGGAGGACGACAGGTTTCCGCTGAAGATTTGTCCGTCCTCGGCGACTAGGGTGAGGGGGTAGCCGTCGTCCTGATGAGGCTGGAGGCGAAATTCAATAGCGGTAAATTCTGTGGCGGTTTGAGTTGGCATTGGTTCTCTCTTGATTTGTTTAGAAAAAACGATTTTTTAATGTGCTTGGTCAAAATGAACAAAACTTCAAATTTAAGACTATCTAGCAATATAGTTAAAAACTTATTCCCGCGCTGAACTCAGAGCTGACAGTAAGGCCTTCAACATCGACGCTCGATATTCGATCGCAGCAGCCACGTTGCGCTCGTGGACGTCAAATAAATCATCATCGATTTCCAGCCCCTCGTCACCGGCACGGACGGGAATGGTGGTTTGACAATCACCATCCAGCTTGATGATAGTCTGGGCTGCGGGTTGGGCCTGGTCAAAGTCTGTTGCAACATCTTCTCCAATTTTAATTTCTACGTAGCGGGTTTCAACCCGCAGTTCGGCAGCGTCTTTAACATAGCTGGCTACGTTGGCGGCGATGTTTCGTAATGTGGTTTCGATATCTTTGGCCATTATATTTCTCCTTTTTATTAATGATTAGTATCTATTGAGCAAAAAAGTACACTCATGGGTAAAATAAAGCTGAGGCTAAGACAAAGATTGATTCTTTGACCTTAATTTATCATGTTTCTATGCCGGTCGAGTTCGCGCAGGACTTGATTGACGTAGCGCCAGGCTATCGGCAGTACCATAACCGAGCCTACTCCGGCGGAACTACCCAGCAGCAGCGAGATTTTGGCTGCGGCCTGGGTAGACATCATCAGGATACGCAAATAGAGGATGCGGGTCGACAAAGCCAGCTTGAGATTACGCTGGTGCAGGGTTTGCTGAATTGAACTTGAGTCCTCTCGCCAGAGGGTATGCGTGTCGCCGCTCCAGCCAACAACGGTTCGCCCTAGAAAAACGGATTCGTGCCGGGTTTCGACCCAGGCCAAATGGCTCAAAAGCCGAAACAAGCGGTCGGTCCCGGCCTGGAACTCCCCACCTATCTGCTTTAGTTTAGAAGGCCGGCCCGGGGCGAAGCTTACTTCACCGCGCAGTTCGGCGATTGCATCTAATAGCTCTTCTTCCGGGGCAGCTTGATCAGGTTGGATACTGAACGACTCACCAGCGGCAGCTTCAGATGTCAACTGTTCCAAACGCTCCAGCACATCATTTAAAGCGATCCGGGCGGCTTGCTGATCTGTTTGCAGCGATTGCAAGCGGGCAAGTGCTGCCGGTTCCTCACTGGGCAGATCAAGCACCCACCGCGCAACAGGAGAAGTCTCCGTTGTACTAAACGTGATGGCGGCTGTTGAAGGCTCGACGATTTGCCACCGATCAAGAATGTGGGGTTGCGAGTCGCTCACGTATTTATCTCCCAAAGACTTAAAACGCGCTTCATAACTTAACCCGGCTTAAACAAATTGAACAGGCTGGTTCCGGCCTCGATGGCTGTTTTGACCAGTTCGGCTCGACTAGCCTGCGCTTGCTGAACAGCGGCGGTGTGGATGGCCCACAGCTCAGTGTCGATGTCGCCGTCTTCGTCTTGGGGAACGCACAGTTTCGTGTCGCCATCAATCGTGACTCGTGTGGCCACCCGCAGTTTAGCGCCAACAAATTTACCGCCTTGATACTCAACCTGATCCAAATCGTGGCTGACGTAGGTGTCTACTTCCAAGGTGGTGGTGTCATCCAACATCTTAACCATAAAGTCACCTAGCCGCTCGACAAACTTTTTAAGCGGACCCGGTTCATCATCAGCCTTAGGCGTGTCACTGCCGCCCCACAATGAACCAAAAACCATGTTGGCGTCGGGAGTAAGAGCCGATGTAACCGACGGCGATGGCTCTGTTGATGCCGGTTCAGCGTTAAATGTAGACTGTGGTTGGGGAGACAGCGGGGGTGGGGCAACCCCGGTCACCGATTTGACCTGGATAACGGGTCGGTCAGCCGGTGTTTGATCTTTTTCGGCGGTGGGCAGACGCACCGCCGGATCGCCTAGCACCACATAGCTGCGGGCGTCGTTGTGCGCAGTCCAGGTGCCGGTTAGCTTATATTTATCCTTCTCGCGGCGGTCGATGAGCATTGTCAATTCGGTGGCTAATTCGGCATAGCGCAGATCAAAGGCCTCGATAGCATAGCCAATGGGAAAACGCTTCATCAACTGACGCAGCGCTACTTCAAAGGAGGTAATACTCTCGGTAACGCCAGACCAACTAATGGAATAGCCCCAGGCCCGCTCCACGTGACCGACGATGGCTAGTGCCCCTCCTTTCGATAGCCCCAACATCTTGGTCGGCAGGGCGGCCAAAAAGGGATAGGGGGCAATTTCGTTAGGCGTTTTGCCCGGTTTGGCAAACTCATCGCGTTGGGGGGTGCCGGCTCCGTAGCAGGCAAAGGTAAAGCCGATCATTCCCAGCAGGTTAGCCTCGCTGCTTAAATCCTCGGCGGCAAAGTACCAATCCCGATTAATCGGGCCGCGATGATCAATTGGGCCGGGCCAGTCGCTGCATAGTAAGGCTCCCTGCCCCGGCATTTGCTCAATATGACCCAGGGGAAACCCCATACCGTGGCTGGCTGTAAAAAGTAGAGCTGGAGCCTGACCGCCATTCAGCAGATCGCTGAGTTGGCTTTTGGTAGCTGCCTCCGCCATATAAGGATCGATTTTCCACCCGGTGCCTTTCTTCGCCAGTTTATCGCTCTCTTTTTGTAGTGTGGTGACCAGCGGCGTGACCAGATGTTGGCTACTGAGTGCAGTTGCTCTGTCATCTTCATTGGCAACGCCGAAAAGGCTAACGCGCCGCGGCAGAGCCACGCCATCCCGTTCGGCAGTCACCACGCTGCGGGCATAGTTGGCGTACTCTTGCAGGGTATTGAAATAGATACGCCCCACGGCAAATTGCACATCAAGCTGATATTGAAAATCAAAAGGAATCTCGCCGGGGCTACCTACCAGGAGCAGGTAGTAAGGCACACCTCTTTCAGGATCGACCATCCCTGGTCCGATGCCGTGCCGGCTGAGAAAGGAGTCTTTGGTATCGCCCTGACGATAGCCATCATCGCCCGCAAAAATTTTGAAGTATTCTTCCTCTTCGGCTTGGGCCTGATCGCGCCGCCACGCGATCAACTCGCTCAGGGCTTCTTGAATGGCCGGATCGCTATTTTCCGGGAAGATGATGCCCCAGCCGGCCTCGGCCAGATCACCGGGTGATTTATCGGGCCGGAGGGGATATTCGCTTTGAGATTTATTTTGCAGCTCACTGAGAAACTGCTTGTCTTTAATGCCTTGCACCATGTCAGCCAGCTCCTCAGCCGAGAGGGCCAGCTCATAGTCGCCGGTTACAGCGTTGATACCGTTGAAATAAAGTTTTTCTGAGGCGTCTGCCATTGTATTCTCCTTGAATTGTTTGATACGTTTGAGAACTATCTATCCGAAGGCGGGTATTGGTCAAGCTGCGTTTTCAGCTGTTCAATGAGTGCAACCGCCTCGCTCAGTGCTTGTTGTACGGTAATGGGTGTAGCGTGCCAATCTTCATCGCTAATTGTAGATAGCGGCTTGCCTGCCTGGACATCCGCCTTAGCAGTTGTCTTGCTTCCCTTTGTAGATGCCGCAGGGTCGGCAGCAAACGAAACCTCTCCGATATCCGGGCGATCCGTGGCTGTCTCCTCCGGTTTGGCGATCGGCAAGCGCGCCGCCGGATCGCCGACGATTATGTAGTTGCGGGCATCGGCGCAGGCGGTCCAATAGCCGGGCACACGAAGCTGATATTCCTCAGCCAGAAAATCAAATTGTAATAAGTCTTCGTTGACAATTGTCGCTAACTCGGCGTATCGCTCATTAAAGTACTCGACGGCCAAGCCAATGGGTGCCCCATTGAGCAATACTTCCAGCGCTGACTCAAAGACAGGAAGCTGCTCTCCGACTCCGGTCCAGAAGAAGGAATGGCCCCAGGCCCGCTCAACGTGGCCAACGGCAGCCAACGCCCCGTGGCTGAGCAACTGACGGGGCAGATGAGCTAGAAAAGGCTGCTTGGCTATTGTCTTTTTCTGCTTTTGCAGCCCGGCAAACTCATCAAACTGCGGCGTCCCGGCCCCGTAGCAAGCAAAGTGAAAGGTCATAAGGCCCAGCAGATTTGTATCATCGGTCAGATCGTCTCCGGCAAAATACAGGTCTTGGGTCAGAGGTCCGGTATGGTCTTCCGGCCCCTCCCAATCTTGGCAAACCAGCGCCCCTTGGTGAAGAAGTTGGAGTTTATCATCCGGCGTGCACTCGACCCCGTGGCTGGCTGTAAAAAGCAGCGCCGGAGTCTGCTCGCCGCCCAGCAGTTGGCTAAGTTGGCTTTTGGTGGCTTGTTCACCAGCAAAGAGATCGCATGTCCAGTCTTCTTTTCGCTTGCTAAACGTCTTGTGAAGCGGCTTGATTAAATGTTTGGTACTTAGGGCGGTAGCCCGATCGTTGGGATTGGTCACACCGAAAAAGCCAGCCCGCCGCGAGAGCCTGACCTCTCCTTTTTCGGCCAGTACTACGCTGCGAGCGTAACGGGCGTATTCGTCCAGAGTATCGAAATGAATACGTCCGACCCCGTACTGTACATCAAGTTGATACTGAAATTGATAAGGAATCTCAGCGGGGCTACCGACCAGCAGCAGGTAATAGGGCACACCCTTTACCGGATCGACCGGACCGGGACCGGCCCCATGCCGGTTGAGAAAAGTGAGATACGTATCACCGGCTCGATAGCCGCCATCGCCAGCAAAGATTTTGAAAAATTCTCCGGCCTGCGGTCGTCGCCATTCGATCAGTTCGCTCAAGGCTTCTTGAATGACCAGATCAGCCTTTTCAGTAAAGATGATACCCCAGCCGGTTTGCTGCAGATTGGTAGGATCGATATGGGCAGCGACGCCCAGATGCTCACGTTTATCAATTTCTTCTTGAACTTTATTAATCTTGGCCTGAAACTCGGCCAGCTTTTCTGTATTTGTTTCAGCAGAGCATTGGGCCTGAAGCTCGGCCCGCTTCTTTCTAAACTCCCGCAGCTTGACCTGATCATTTTTGGTGTCTAAGTAGTTGACCTCTGTGTTCGGCAGCAGCGTTTCACCTTTGATAGCAGTTAGCAGTTGTTTTTCCGTCATCGGCTCCAGGCCATATGTGCCTGTGCTGGCGTTGATGCCGTTGGCGTAGAAAAGAGTATCGTCGGTGGAATCGGTCATGCGTTGTCTCCCTTTCTTTGTTGTTTTTAAACGTAAGTTTCACAATCGTGCCGTCTCCTCGACCAAAACCCACTTAACGGCATCGAAGGCAATTTGTTTACGCGTCGCTTTGTCACGGGTGTAGGGTTCGCTGGTTAGGTCACTAAGGCGCACCTGCCCACCGCGTTCCGGCGAAAGGGCATAGCGTCCCAGAGACACCCAGGCCTGAAAATAATCAGCCTGGCGTACTATTTTCTCCGCCGTGCCATCTTGGTAGGTAATATGATAGCGGGCTTGTTGGGTGGTGGCATTATGGCTGGGAACAAAGGCAAAAACCTCATACAAACCGGCCTGGGGCAGCTTTGGGGTCCATGTGGCAATGCAATCCTCACCCTGCTCGGCGCTGACGGTCCACGTCCACCAGGCTTGATCGCGATAGCCTTTGGCTGCGGTTTGCCAATACTGGGAAGGTGAACGAGCAAAGCCGCCGTCTTGGTTATCGACGATGAGGCTCTGTTCGCGACCGGGGCGATGACTGTTGATGAACTGAGTCGGGTCAGCATAACTTTGCAGCACCCGCTCGCGGTTTTTGGTGATGTTCCACTCTTGGGCCGGTAAATCGACCATACGTATTTCGAAATGCAGATGCGCCAGGTATTTGTTGTTGTCGCCACGACCAATGGTGCCGATTTGTGCTCCGCGTTGTACTGTTTGCCCCACCCGGACCATCATCTGATGCAGGTGAGCGTACTGGCTCCAGACGACTTGACCATCCGGCAGCCGGTGTTCGATGAGGACAATATTTCCCCAGGTTTTGTAGAAGTTAGCGGCTGTTACTCGACCGTTGGCGATGGCATAAACCGGATCGCCCAAATCAATATTCGGACCGCCGCCCGGCGGAATGATGCGATTCCAGTCTTCGCCCGTGTGCCAAGCTTCCAGTTCGTCAAAGTACGACTGGCTGACCAACCCGGCGGCCACATAGTAGCCATAGTGATCCGGCTTGCCGACCGGAAAGTCGAAGCCGTCAGTGACCGGTGTTTCCACCGGGGCCGGGACGGCAAAAGTAAGGAATTCGTTACCATTATCATCAGCTCGATCAATACTACCGAGTGCTTGCCCAACTTCCTGAAGCGTTTCGGCCTCGACACTCGCCCCATCCGGTAGTGCCAGAGCCGTACCTTGGATGTAATCAACATCGGCAACCGTCTGGAACCAATCCAGGTAACCGGGCAGCTTAACGGTTAGTCTTCGCCCGGCTGTGGTGTCGAGCACTTCGGTCATGAAGATCGGCATATCAGGCAAGAGTTCGTGCGCAATCTGGTACGTTTGGCCCCAGTTCGGATCGTTTTGGTCGTCACCCTGCCAGGCAGCCTGCACGCCCCAGGCGTCAAATGATTGGATAAGCGGCTGTAGAGCCTGCCAAAAGGCGACGTGGTTGGGCGGGTCCACCTGGTTGCCGGGGAAGATCCACTTGGCCCAGGGGTGGTTATCTTTCAAGCCAGCCAAAACCCGCATCAGCCATTGCCCAAACGCTTCGGCCTGCTCTGGTGTGGTACCAAAACCACCCTGTTCGAGCGGGCGATTGGGTTGGCTATGAACCTCGAACCACTGGACGTAGGGTCGCAGTTCACTGATGTGGTGGCGAAAGGCATTCACAAAATCTTTGTAGAACCATGGCCCGGCGGGCATCGGCGCACACAAGCGAGCCACGAACGTGGCTTCGGGATGCTCCTGAGCCAGCCGACGATGGAGTTCGATCTGATCGAATCCGGCCTGGGCAAAGAGACAAGTCCGGATAGTATCCGGTTTAGCGAGACGCAAAAGTTCAAAGTCTACCTCACTAGGGGGTTGCCATTGATTTGAGATAAAACGAAGACCCATATTCATAATTGTTCACACTTTCAATGAATTAATACGACGCTATTGGTTTATGCTTACGGCAGATTTAGCCGCGCATCATGAATTACATCTCGCGTTCAAAGGGTTAAACATTTACCGACGTAGAGTTTTGACTACTGGGATGCAAAACCAGACCATCATTGCTGACTGCATTAGGGCTGATAGGCAGATAGCCAAGTAAAGACTCATTTTCCCTCTGAACAATGGCCACATAGGAGTCGCCGGGAGCAATATTCTGGATAGGAATCCGCCCCACCTCCTGACCGCCGACGACCACAATTAATTCATAGTCAGAGGAAATCGTAGGGGTTTCTGGGGTTTCATCCACATTCCCTTCCTCATCCGGTACGCCGGGTTCATCGGCTTCAGTCTCCTCACGTTTAACCATGTACTGAAAGATAGGGCTGACGATGAGATGATCGGTGTTGACCCGCATACCCAGACCGTGCACGGCATCGCTGTATTGCGGGCCATCCGGCTCAGCCGCCACCCACACGGTATTGGGACCGGCGCTGTCCGGCGCTACCCAATGGTCGCCGTTGATAACGAATTCAGCACCGTTGCCCTCGTGCTTGGTCTCGGCGAAAAGGCCCTGATCGCCAAAATACTTAGGGTGATGCTCGCCCCCCAATCGCGCGGGAGCGCCGGTATACCGCCAGTAAACGCGCTTGCCGGGGATGTAGTTGCCGTCGGCATCCAACACTTTGGGGGCCAAGACCACCTGCGGCCAGGTCACATGAAAGCCAACCACCCGCCAACACGCTTCCCCCACCGGCGTCGCGTCCCAGCCCTGAGACTGGTCGATCTTCAGCGGGGCAAAGTGCGCGACAATGTCCATAAAGGCCCGCAGGCGGGGCACCTCGGCTAGCGAGCCTTCGTTGTCGGGGCGGATATCTTCGATGTAGATGTGTTTCATTCTTTTTCCTTTCTTGGTTAAGATGATTGATAAACACGCTCAGTGGCAATCAATGGCGGAAACGAGTAATTTTATCGAGTTTTCCCTTTGGCGATTTACCTGCTTTCAAGTAGTTTAGTCACATCACGCCGAAGCCGATCCATGTCATATCCACGGAGATCACTCTTTCGGCCGGAGGGAATAGCAACATCGTAATGGGCAACGATATTTTCAATTTCGATGTCATATTTGTCAGCCAAATAAGCGATTAATTCCACTGCCGCTTGGTGCTGCTCTTCTGGATAAGAATCCTGACCATCATCAAGGTTGACAAATCCAATGCCTATACTGAAGTCATCGACGCCTGACCGCCCCTGCCATTTGCTGCGACCGACATGCCAAGCCCGATGTATATCGTGGACGTGCTGAACAATCTGCCCATCCTTGCCAATGGTGTAGTGAGCGCTGACCTGGGCGCTGGGATTATTGAACCAGGAGATCGTCCCATCGAGAGTGCTATTGGCTGTGGCGTGAATGACAATGGCCGTTATATCATCAGGCCGGCGGCGCTTGTTGAAGTTGGGTGAACCGACCCAGCGGATCGCCGGTTGACCGCCTATTTTTTCTTCGCTATCTTCAGAATTCTTTACAACCGAAGCAGCATTGATAGTGATCGGGATAACCAGACCAGGGTCGCCTTGCAATGAGAACCAGGTAACCATCTCATGCACCATGTCCCAACGCAGCCGGTAGCTGCCGGGTTGGTCTGGCGTGCGCAGTTTGGCTTGCAATTCAATCGTGCCGCCCGGTGCGATGGTTCGGGGCAAGGGCGTTCTAAAGTCAAAAGCCAGCGGGAGTTGGACCAGCTGGTTGTTGGTATCGTACCACTGAAAACCCAGGCGGAAGGGCTTATCGCCATCACGAACCCACTGAAAGAGGCCTGCATTTTGCAACGTGATCTTCACGATTACGGTTTTACCGGCCGTAAGCTGTCGTGGCACGTCGTGGCTGAGATATTCCGCTAAATAGCCGCGAGTTAGAGTTAATGTTGTAACAGAAGTGACTTGTATAGGAGCAGGGGGAGTTGTTGTTAAAACAGAAGTTATAGTTATAGGAGAGGTTACCAGATAAGAAATTGGGAGACGGGGTTGATCCTGCAATTGTTCCAACGTTTCTCTATTAAATGGATTTGAACCTGCTTCGAGAGCATCCAGCCAGACAAACCATTGATTGTAAGTAGGATCATCAACTCCCAATGCCCGTATATATGCAGACAGATCTTCGACCGCTCCCTCAAAATCCCCTCGCAGTGCCCTGGCAATACCCCGCCCGTTACGATACCCGTCTGAGGTATTACGAGTAGATAAGCTACAGGCTCTCATCACTGTACTATTAAGCGATTGAGCCAGAGTAGCATACCAACAGAGGGCATGATAGGCATCAGTATCCCCCCAGACATTTGTGGGATCTAACTGAATGGCCGATTCATACTGTTGGACGGCGTCGTCGATATTTCCAGCTTCAGCTAAGTTTTTCCCCCGACTCAAAGTGCCTATTGTACTATAGTGTTCAGCTTCACTCTGTGGGTCTAGAAGTAGCTCTGGGGCTAACTCTTGGGCCTGCTTGAAGAGATCCACTGCATCAGTAAGCGTTCCGGTTTGGGCCAAGGTCTTCCCCTCATCAATCAGTCTTTGTGCGGTGACTTGATTGCCGATCTGTTTAGCTTTCTGCTCTGGATCAAACGATAAAGCCGGGTTCAGAGCCAGCGCTTGCTCAAAAATAGCAACTGCTTGAGTAATTGCTCCGCTGGAGGCTAAACTCTCGCCCTCGCTAACCAGTTCCTTAGCTTCGATTTGATCACGTATCTGTCGGACTTCTTCGTGTGGATCAAATTCTAGGGCCGGATCTAATACAAGAGCTTGTTGAAATGTAGCAACGGCTTGTTGCAGATCACCTTCTGCAGCTAAATCTCTACCTTCCTGAATTAATTGTTGAGCATTAGCTTTGTCGGTTAACCGCTGTGCTTCTGCAACCGCCGTATCGATATCTAACTCAGGATCAAGTGCCTTAGCCTCCTCAAAGCGAGTAATAGCTTCAGCTGTATCACCGACCAAAACTAAGGTCTCTCCTATTTCCAACAGTTTTTTTACTTCAACTACTTTAGGAGTAAAGGTGAGGTGAGTTGTATCTAACTGCCGTCGAGCATTGATAAAAAGTGTCGGGTTATGATAATTCGCTAACACTGCTTCACGATCCCTTGTCATTGGGAACCAGTTCGTAATAGGCAGATTATTCCGGCGAATCTCAAAACCAAGATGGGCAAGGTAACGGTTGCCAGCTCCTTTACCCATGGTGCCAACTTGCTGCCCACGTTCAACCTTTTGGCCCACCTTATTAACCAGAATCTGATCCAGATGTGCATAATGCGACCATACTTGACTACCATCCGGCAAGAAATGCTCTATCAGCACAAGATTGCCCCATACCGTATAATCGCCAAATTCTACCACCCGGCCGCGAGAGACAGCGTAAATGGGATCACCCAAATCTGTATCTCCCCCACCCAGACCGTTCCAGTCTTCCCCTGGATGCCAGACACCAAGTACTTTAATATATTCTGGATCTATGAAGACTGTATCTATTTTATAACTTTGAAATACATCTACATCACGACCACGCGGCCCGACCGGAAAATCAAAGCCGTCCGAGATAAACAATGAGGCTAATTCTTTAGCTCGATTACAGGTTGGCTCGACCAGTTGAGTTAACTCGGGTGTTGCGCCATTCTGACAAACTTTAAAGTTTAGGATACCTATGTCGACCTCCTCGACAACCTCGTTATTTACACTAGATGCTAAGGTGACTGCTTGTTCGCAAGCCGGTCGGATACTAGTCAGGTGAGCAGTTCGGCCACTATCACAAATTTGATTATAGAGTTCGGCAGCACCGATTTTGTTTTGATTTGCGATATCAGGTTTAAGCTCCAGCGCTTTAGAAAGCGTTTGGAGAGCTTGCTCTCCACTACCCTCTAACGTTGCTAACTCCTCTGCCCACTTAAAAAGAGCCTCGCCTACTATAGAAGGAGAAGCTAAAGTTAACGCATGTTTAATACCAGGATCTCCATCACGAACAGCCGCAGTGATGGCTGACGGATGCGCCGGCAATTCTGGGCATGTTTTCCGATATGCAATACCTCCACGGATGTAGGTTTCCCATTCATCCTGCTTGAAGTTTCTGGAGCTAGTTTGACATACCACATCCAGTAGTTTAATCGTATCCAACGTATACAATTGGACACTATTTTTTCCAACCGAGGCTAACCAGTTATTGTCCGGGCTAAATGAAATTGTCGTGATAGTGGAAGTGGCATCTATTGAAGTCTCTGCTCTGGTAAGAACCAATGATTTTCCACCTGTCTTATGGTCCCACAGGCGAATAAGGTTACCAGAATCAGTAAGTGTAAGTGTAGCCAGACGGTTTCCCGCTGTATTAATCGAAAAATCTTTAATTGAACCGTCACTTTCTGTTGTGATTGTTGATATAGAACTAGAGGCTAGATTCCAAGTAGTAATTGAGCCAGTTTGGTTAGCTACCAACAAATGCGTACCACTAGCATTAAACTTAAGGTTTGTTATTTGATTACTAGGAGTTGTTAAGGTTTGAATTTCTTCGCCCAACACACTATCCCATATTGTTATCGGACTACCAGGTCCTACTGTCGCCAGGCGAGATCCGTCCCGGCTAAAAGTGAGAAGGGTTTCAGGAACAAAATCGATTTTGGAAGTAAGTGTAACAGCGGTACTGTTCTTAATATTCCATATCTTAGCTGTACCATCCGGTAAAATAGTCGCTAGGCGCAGGCCATCTGGGGCAAAAGCCAAGTCAAAAGACAGAATAGGAATGCTTTGCTTTTCCTCATTCTTATTCCCATCACTTGGTTCGCGTTGCTGCGGTTGTTTTTCTGGGGCCACTTCATTAGCAGCAGTCTCCCATAGCAAACCTGGATGGATCTTTCCATCAGCATCGCGTTGCCAAATCACTACTTTTTTATCTTCGCTAGCTGTGGCCATTTGCCTTCCGTCCGGACTAAAAACCAGACGATAGATTGGCGCGGAATGGGGCTGCTTAGTAGCCAATTTTTGTTCTGTAGCAACATCCCACAGCGTAACTACCCCTTGTTTATCAGCCATTGCCAATAGTTTGCTATCTGGGCTAAAAGAGACAGCAAGAACATCGGCGAAAGGCATAGTCTCTGATGCTAGCAACTCTCGCTCAATTGTTTCTGTGCGCGTGATGGTTTTACGCAGTGCATCCTCGGCTTCAATAGTGACACCCAATCCGGATGATAAGGTTTTGCTAACCGCCTCCACAGCCAGTAAGATACTTAGATCAGGATCATTCTCTAAGTTGGTTAAAGATGAAAAGGCTAACCTTAAGGCATCAGACTGATCCCGCTCTTGTTCCGCCTCAGTACGAGATTCATCTGCCTCACCGAGAGCCTCTTCGGCTATGTTTTTCTGTAGAACAGCCCAAATTGCCAACCCAGCTACAGTCATCAACAAAATAATTGCCCCAAAAATCATTAGTCGTTGACGTCGCACCCGTTGACGGTCATTCTCTTTCTGACTCTCCTGGATAAACTCTTTCTCCAACGAAGTAAACTCGTCTGGGTTAGTGTTCAATTGTTGTTGAGCTGCCTTAAGTTGCTCCCCTTTATAGAGCTTCTCAGGATTCTTATTCGAAGCCAACCATTTTTCAGCCGCCTGACTAATAGGGTTTTGGTGACGCTCTTCCCATTTCTGATTTGATTTCAAAATTGGCTCAACCAGCCGGTCGTGGGCGATCTCATACCACGTGTTACTGCCGCGTTTATCAGCCCGGATGATCCAGGCTTGACTCAAAATATCAACAGCCTCATTAGGCAAGCCAGCTGTTGCTCCCTGTTCGTCATCTCGGTAGACTAGCCCTCGGGTACGGGCTGGGGTAATCAATTCGTTGTCGAACCAACGTCGCAACCGTCGTTCGCTTATTTCGATTTGAGTCAATACATTAACTAGTGCTCCCTCATAAAAATCAATCAGAGCCTGATCGACATCACCATAGATTTTAGCATACGTTTCCGTAATCTCTTTTTGATCGGGCGGTAGCTTAGCCCACAACTGCTGGCAGACCACCTGCAAATGCACCGGCTCAACGGAAGCTCCTTCAATAAAACTCTCGCTTAAAGGTGTTTCGGCATCGTCATCAGAGGTAATGGTAGGTTGGGGCTGTTGACCGCTTTGAATGCGACTCAGGTTGTTAACCAATGCCTTTGCCACCCCCGGCGCAAAATGGCGACCTTCCTGCAAGGCCGGTTTTTCGATAGCCTCGATAGCGGCATCATGCCCCAAATGCTCCATTCGGAAACGGGAGCGAAGCCGATCCGGTAGCAGGTCAGCGTAGGGGATCAACTCGGCGATGTAATCTTCGCGCATGATGAAAAGAACGCGCAGGTTTTCATAGATGGCCAGGGCTTGGCTGACCTGCTGGAAAAAGTCAGCCCGCTGCCGCCAATGTTCTTGGTGGCGATTAAACAACTCTTCGAATTGGTCGAATACCAGCAGCGAGGGCAAGGTTTGCCCGGCGGAGTCGGTCGGCGCGGCCTCAAGGAGCGGCTGTAGACCGGTAGTCAGGTCGAGTGAGGAGAGACTCTCACCAGGCAGATCCGGGCGCAGGTTAAGCAAGGCGCTGTAGATAAAAACGTTGGCTATGGACTGACCAGACTGAGTGCGAATGCCGCCGCCGACGCTGGCCAGCGGTAGGACGTGCATTTTCGGCTCAATACGTCGGGCGCGCCGCCCGTGGCCGACAACTTTGTGTTCAGTAAGTTTGGGGATTAATCCGGCGCGAACCAGAGATGACTTGCCCACGCCCGATTTGGCAAAGAACAATACCACTCGGCGGGCCATCACCAACCCCATCAAAATGCGGATCTCTTCATCCCGCCCAAAAAAGTAGCTGCTCTCCTCTTGCTCAAAGGCGCGGGGGCCAATGTATGGATTTTTCATCCGGCAGCCTCCTTCTTGGCCAGATAAGTCAACCAGCGCGTGTGTAGCTCGGTTACAAATTGTTGGGTAGTGCCCCAATAGATGCTGATGTTAAAACGCTTGAGGTAATCTTCCAGATATGCCTGCGCTTTCTCAATATCGGGGGCGTCTTCAATCGCTAGCTGTACGCCCACGTGCAGTTTGGTGTCACTGCCAGCCTGAGCAATACGATCCAGTAGCCCTTGTAGTACTACCCGAAACTGCCAGTCTTCCAGCTTGTAGCCCAAAAAGAGAAAGGTATGTTCAGACAGCATCCCCAATAAGTTGGTTGGGAGAATAGTCTCTTGATCATGAGAGATGCGGGCAAAGTGGGCCAGATAATCATCTTCTGATAAAACCAGGTTTTCCTCCTGAAGTCCTCCATCATCATAGCCATTTAAATGAAAGACCACCGGGTGATCCAGGTCAGGGTCGGGGTCGAGGGTGTATTTGGGACGACCGGCCTCCGGCTGCCAGCGGGGTCCTTCGCGGCGAACGTCGACGGCATTCTTTCGTTCGCCGGCCTCGATTTGCTGCCTCTGTTTGTGTTTGATCGCTTCAAGCATAAAGTTATCGACATTGGTGGTGATATAAAGCGGAAATTCAATATCGGCCAACCGGTGGTGGATTTCATTCTCCTGAAGTTTGAGAATGCGCTCGACCCACCCGCTCTGGTCGATGGTTTGCGTTAGGGTCAGCGTGTCGCTACTCCCTCGCCGACGACCGCCGCGAGCCGCTTGTGGCGGCGACTCACCTAAGGCGGTGTAAAGACCCTTTTGCAACTGTTCCAGATAGGTTTGACGCAGCGACTCATGACCGGCATTGATCACCATATATTGAGCCACCCTCGCCAAGTTGCGCCGGTCAGGCAGTGGATATTCATATTGGGTGGCTAACTGTTCGGCCAGTGTTTCGGGTTGAGGGAGTAACCCCTTCGTAACACCTGGCCCCAGGAAAGGTGTACATTTACTGTCATAAATTTTGTCCAGCAAAAAGGGCCAAAAGGCTGCTGCCGAGCGACTGCTGGTGATGCGCCCCTCCTGGGCCAGCAGCACCCCCTCTCGCAGCCGCATAAACAGAACGGGAATAGCGGCACCCGGCTTCTTGGCCGCCAGCAGCGCGGCCCGAGCCTCGTTGCTGGCCAAATCGACAAGGCCGTGGCTAAGGAGCTGTTGGTAGAAGACCCGGCTGAATGCACGAGCTGTGTCGACAGGCACGAGATCCTGCATGGCCAGCACGGCCGGAACCCCGGCGGCAACCAGCCCCGGAGCCAGGCCGCGAAAGGCATCGGCCGGGCTGCGGGTGGCGGTCTGGCAACTGGCCAGGAATACCAGCCGCAGGGTGTCTTCTCGCTGGGTGTCGCTCCCAGACAATTGAGTGGCCAGGACTTCGGACAGTTCACTGTCGCTGACCAGGGCTACCTGATTGTCTTCATCGGCCATAAAAAGAACGGCTTTCTCTTGCTGCTCGCTGAAAGCACCGTGGCCAATATAATGCAGAATGTGGTAGCCTTTTTTTAGTTCAGCTTGCAGTGCGGCCAAGGTGCAAGGCTGCGGCAGCAGGGTCAGTTTGACGTTCACGCCTTCAGTGACCTGTTGCAGATCGGCCCACTCTTTATCGACATCTAGCGGAGCCAGCTTGTAGCGCTCTTGGAGATTGGTGGGGTTGGCAATTGCCACTAATATTTTGATGGGCCGCTGCAAAATGGGACTGCCCGGCTGCCAGGCTCCGGCCAGGTAGCGCGAGAAGGGGGTACTCTCGGCGGCGGCCAGATCGAGAGCGGGTGTACCGTCGGTGGCCTCGCGCAGGAGTTCCCAGGGTAGCGCGTGGAGTTCCGGTGCATCGGCATCGATCCGTAGCCGTAGACGGCGGCGGGGATATTGTCCACGGATGCGCTCCCAGGCTTTTTGCAGGGTGGTATCAGCCAGCAGCCAGGTCAACAGGGCCTGACCATCATCCGCCGGGACGCCGGTTAAGTCCGGCTGTGCAGAGGGATCGAGCCGGCCCGGGCCAAACTCTTGCTCGTGGTTGAGCGTAAAATCAACTTTATAGCCTTGCTCTTGGTGCTCTTGAATACGAATTTCAAGATTGGCGAAAGTGTGGCTGGTGGTCATTAAGTGCCCCGTAATTTGATATGAATAGTCGAAAGATATCTAGCTTCCCCGGTTTGGTTGAAGCGTAACTGGTCATTAACCTGCCGGTTCGACATTTCTTTTGTAGTAGGTTGGGTTGAGCCGAGAAATTTGACCTCTCGTCCGGTAACTTTGGGTCCATGCGTTGTTTTAGCCACTGAGCGACTGGCTCAACCCAACCTACACTGATTTATTGAACTAAGGTTATTACCAACCGCTTATACCGTCCTGCCTCTAGGTTGAAACTGAACCCGTGGTGTGTAAAACGTTAAGTGTTCAGTACTTGTTTTTTGACAAATTTCACATCCAACTTGATCTCATCCAGCTCGTTGGCTAGGGCCTCAACTTTGGCGGCCAAATCGCCGCTGCCACTGCTTTTTAGGGTCTCGATCTCGGCTTGAAGTTTCTCAATAGCTTGATCGATGCGATCAAATCGACGACCTCGGGGTTCGACATCTTTGCGGCGACGCTGAAAGGTGAGTTTAACCCCGGTATGCACAAACAACCCGGCGAATCCGGCATCGAGCCATTTGAGACTGTGGACAATGACGCTGGGCAGATCTAAACGGCCGTCTCGAACATCCCACAGCCAAACGGTTTCTCCGGTTTCCGGCCCAAAGGTGTGTTGTGCGTAGCCCATCCGGTTGGTTCGCTGAGCGTTACCGTGTAAGTCTCCGGGGCCATTGGTCCACAGCATCTCTTTGGGTTTTAAGGCGTTGAGATTTTTGCCGCTGCCAAACCCGAAAATAACCCACACTCCCGGCAGCGGATCGCCATGCTCATCAATGACGTAGACCTGGTGATGCTGCTCGATATCAGCCGGCTCTACGTCGACCAGCACATACTGGCCGGGGTTTCTGCTGTTAATTAGGGGATGCTCCACGTGCCCAATTTGGAAGGGATGCATTGCTTCCGGGATACCATCCAGGGAGCTGTACCCATACAGCTCTTTTTCTTGCTCTTTGGTTAAGTTGATTAGATCAAGCGTAGACATTGTTTTGCTCCTTTTCGTTACTTGAAACAGGTATGGCAAATATGGATTGATACTTTATACAGACCAATTTCATTACGTTTTACGATTTATATGTTGTATAGGTCATGTCAAGGTAGGATCATTCCAACCTTAATTTAACAAGTATTACTCAATTAAGTCTCAATTTTTCCTCAAACTAGTGACACGAGCCGCTGATAGTAGGCATTGTACACCTGCTGCAACGTAGTGCTGTAGCGGGCGGCCTGGTTTACGCCAAAGTGGAAAGCGGCGAACACGTCCAGATTACCGGCTTGCAGCGCTGCTAACTGACGCGAGGCTGAGCCTGGCCCGGCAATGAAATCGAATAGGCCCAGCAGTTGATAGCGCTCGTGCGAAGCAAAGGCAGCAAACATCTGATCGACGGTTTCGTAGCCGATGGTGGCATGAAGTACCCCCAGCAGTTCAGGCGCACCTAAGGCGCTGGCCAGCAACGCCGCCGTCTTGTTCAGAGCACAAGCCAAATCAAAGGCGGCCCACTCGCCGGCCTGATTGGTATGGATATCCTGCCAGTCCGCGTTGTCGGCCGGTCGCCAGCGGTGCTGCTGCCAGGGGCGGTCGGTATCAAAGCTAAAGTGCTGCCAAAATGTCTCCTCGTTGTCCCGCCCCCACCGTTCAAAAAAGAGCTGCGGTTCAAAGCGAAGCCGCATACCACCCTGCCTGCCAAAGCCGCGCTGCCGGAAATGCTGGGCCGCCACGGCTACGGCCGCGCCCGGTTCAATTTGTAAAACACCACTGACCATAAGCAGCAGCCAGCCGTAACGATTCCAAACCCGAATGACCGACCGTTCGCTGCTGGTGCGGGCCAGATCCAGGCTTAGCTGCTCGATGCGGGGAAAAGCGAGGGGCACACCGGCCAGGGTGGGATTATCTTTGAGAAAACCGGTAGCGACCGGAGCTGGGGGTGGGGTTGAGAACGACAACTCAAGATCGCCGGTTGGAGCGCTGTCCGGCAGCATAGCCCGAATTTTTTGCTTTTCGTCCGGGCTAAGGCCAGGTAGTTCGGCCAGCTTGGGGCCACTGTAGATCGCCTGGCGGGCATTGGCCAGCGGCCCCAGCCTAACACCTGCTTTTTCCATCAAAGCCCAATTGTCCAGTCCCATCCGCTGGGCCGCATTTCGAAAGGCATCAATGATGTCTTGGTTGGTGTAGTTAGTTACGCCCACAGAGGGCGCAGCCGGTGCAACGACGGCCGGCGTAACCTCGGGGGCCACTGGTGCCAATTGGACGCTGGGGGCAACCAAGTTGGGCCGGGGCATCTGGGCAATGCGCTCCACCACCGGTTTAAAGCGACCATCCTCACGCCGCCAACTAAAGTCGACCCAGTCGACGTCGGGTGAAGAGATAATAAAGAAGGAAGCCGAGCCGATGTAGGGATAGTTAAACAGCTCTTGCAGCCAATCGACATACTCCTGAGCAACGGCCTCATCGCTGATGTGGAAGCCGGGTGTTTGGCTGTTGGAGTTACCGCACTCCAGAATCTCTAAAATTTTATCGGGGAAAAGGCGGTGGTAATATTTGAAGCAGGTACCAAAGCTCTCGTCGAACTTTTTGCCATCGGTTTGGGGTGGGGTTTGCCAGTAGCAATGCACCCCCAGCCAGTCGGCCTCGTTGATTGCCTCGCTGCAAATATCTAGCCAGGCCCGGTCATGGTGCTTGAAATCGGGCACGGCCAGGCCGGGGAAGCCGAAGCTGGCCTCGGGTATCTCATTTTTCATCTGGCGATAGACGAGCTTGAACCACGCGTTGTAGCTGCGGGCGTCCTCGTCCGTTTTGCCCCAACCTTCATAAAGGGCATCGTGGTTCGGCTCGTTGGTGATTTGAAATTTCTGGCAGTAGGGTAGTAGTGATCGCACCGTGGGGATCAGATCGTTGGCGTATCGATCGGGGGGGGGGTGGCTGCCCTGGTTTGGGTGCGTGCCCCGGTTGATATCGGGGTGGTCCAGCCGGGTAATGATCTCCAAGTCGGGATTGTCCCTTTTAAGCCTCTTATAAACCGCCGGATCGGTGTGGCCGGGTTTGGTCATCATCTTAACTGTTTCCGCCCCCATCGACCGGATGAGATGGTAATCGTGTTCTTCAAGCGTGGGCCGGTTGCGCCCGTGGATGCCGATGCGGCAGGTTCTACTTGTCATTCTTATGCTCCTTTAGCTAAGTTAATACATTTATGAGTTACGCAGTTGGGCGTATCCAGCAAGGTGACAGTCACTTATTCACGCCAAATGAGCATCCGTTTGGCTCAGATAGCTCGATTTAATGCATCGAAGTGACTGTCACCTTTTGAAGTGCGTAACTTCTAACATTATCAAACAAGTTTTCCTAAATGTTTTGAGCGTCATGCCTGTAGCTAGCTCTGCACGAAACTGTGGACGTGTTAGAACCCGGTTTTTCTTCAACAAGCGAACCGCAAAGGCTTATGTTTGGGCTAAATGGGGCAATATAGTTGCGAGTATGGCAAAAACCGGGTTCTTTCCCACTCTCTTCAATTTTATGTTGTGGTATCTGCCCCTATAATTTTCGCGGTAATCGAGCATTTAGACGTAACGTTCGTTCGCCATGATGGCTCCGGCCCTTTCCGGCACAAAGCCCGATGGCCAGCGGGTGCGGTGGTCATACTTCGCTTCGGTCAATTTGGTCTCATCCAGGATGGCGTCGGTGAGATTGGCGCCTTTAAGGTTGACCTCGCGCAGATCTGCTCCGGCCAAGTTGGCTTTGGTTAAATTGGTTTCGATTAACGTGGCTTGACGCAGCAGAGCCGACCTGAGATCGGCCTTGGTTAAGTTGGCCTTAGTCAAATCAACCATCAACAGTTCCGCTTTGACAAGATTGGTCTCAGTTAGGGTAGCCCGATGTAAGTCGGTTCCACTCAACCGCACGCGGCCCAAATCGAGCTGGCTTAAGGTCGCCTCTTTGAGATCCGCCTCGGTGAAATCGGCGCGACTTAAATCGATGATGTTCGGTTCGAGCTTGATTAAATCGGTCTCGCGGAGGAAGTGGAGAATACTAATCTTGCGCTTTCCGCTTAGCGCGCGAATGGTGGTTAGGGTTTGCGAGCGGGCCAGATTACGCACTTCGGAGTAGGGTTCCGATTGGCGCAGACCGCGATCCAGAAGCAGTTCTGTCATCCGATCAAAATAGTTTTGTAGGGTTGCCTCTTCGGTCTGGGTGTGTGTAATTTTCTCGGCGTTATCCCGCCGTTTCTGCTCATCGGCCTGCTGCCGCTTGTTAATGAAGTAGGCGATGATAACCAGCGTGATGGGGATAGCGACCAGTTCCGCCACCTTCCAGGTGATGTCCCGGAACGTCGTGTTGGCCGGAGCCACAATAATATAGTGTTTCTCCTCATCCGAACTTTCCTCAAAATCAAGATTGTAGATATCCAAGCTAATGGTTCCCAAAATAGCCAGCAGCCCGATCAGCCCCAGCATGAAGATGCCGCGATCATTCTTTAGTAACCAATCCCCTACTTGTTTCATTACGTTTATCCTGTCGATTTGTTGAAACGGTTTGTGCCCTATAGGCGCTCAGTCGGTAGCCTGCCCCACCAACAAAAGGTTCCTGCCCCAGCAACAAAGCTTTCTAGCCCCAGCAACAAAGCTTTCTAGCCCCAGCAACAAAGCTCTCTAGCCCCAGCAACAAAGCTTTCTAGCTCTAACAACAAAATGTTCTAGCCCTAACGACGCTCCGTTCCCCTAGAGAGCTACACTCTGTTTCTCTCCTGGAGATGAAGTAATATGTCTCCAACAGGGTTTCGGGAGTGGTGACTCTATAAAACGGTTAGTATCTCCAAGTTTTCACCATAATTTGAGCCCTGGTTTGTTGCGTAGTGCGTAATGCGTATTGAGCGCTTTT
>JAGRBZ010000538.1 GCA_020433805.1 Anaerolineae bacterium | reverse complement strand
TAGTCCGCTTCATCGAAAGGCACATGAGCAATCTCGGCCTTCTGCTCCTCAGCCAGTTCCACGACCGAGTCGTAAAAGCCTTCCACCAAAATCTTACCCTCCGGGCTGCGCATCGAATCGAGCAGGCGCACCAGGGCGTGAATGGGATTTTGCACCGTACCGCCATACGCCCCTGAGTGAAGATCGCTGTTGGCCCCTTTAATCGAAATTTCCAGGCTGCACACGCCCTTAAGCGACAGCAGGATGGCCGGTTCGGTTTCGCTCCACTGACCGCCATCGGCACTAACGACCAGATCGCAGGCCAGCAGATCCTTCTGGGCAGCAACAAACTCCGGCATCTGCGGGCTGCCGATCTCCTCTTGCCCTTCGAAACAAAATTTCAGGTTGACCGGCAGTTCGCCTTCGGATCGCATCAAAGCCTCAACCGCCAGAATAGGCACAAGCATATTGCCCTTGTCATCCGATGCGCCACGGGCATAGACCCGCCCATCTTTAACCGTCGGCTCAAACGGCGGGGTGTCCCATAGATGCAGCGGATCGACCGGTTGAACATCGAGATGACCATAAATCAGCACGGTCGGCTTGCCCGGCGCGTGGAGCCAGTCGCCGTAGACAGCGGGGTGGCCGGCGGTCGGCAGCACCTGTACATGCTCGATACCGGCGGTGGTTAAGCGCTGTGCCACCCACTCGGCGGCGCGCTGGACATCGTCGGCATGCTCCGGCAGCGCCGAGATGCTGGGGATGCGCAGAAAATCGAGCATTTCTTTTTGAAATCGTGATTGGTTTTGTTCGAGATAGGTTTTCCAGTTGGACATTACGTGTCTCCTTGCAAATAAAGTTGTTGTCTCAATCGAGACTGCAATTTTCTTTATAAAATAAAATTTGGAGCGTCAAAGCTTGTTTCGACCCTATCTAAATAACAAAACAAGCTTTGTTGCTCCAATATATCCGTTATCGGTATCGTCTCAAGTAAACACTACAATTTTGATTGTGCCAAGAATGTCCCATCACAAATCTTTATAGAAGAAACGATGAAGTAACGATTATAGAGAGATTTGCACGAATTGTAAATTGGCGATGACAACTGCCGCGTCTCATTGCTCCTTTATACCCCTAATACAAATTGAGCAATGTTAAAATAAATAAACAATCCCGTCGCATCGACAATAGTACTCATCACCGGCCCGGAAACCACGGTAGGGTCGATGCCGATTTTTGTTGCCAGTAAAGGCAGCAATGAGCCGGCTCCTGTTGCCCACAGCACAATGCAAAATATCGATACGGCCACCGTGACCGCCAGCCTAGAGTCGCCCACCCAAGCCCAGGCTAAAAAATAGCCTATCGCCCCCATACCAATACCAAGCACTGAGCCAATAGCCACTTCATGCAGCCACACCTTCCAGGCATCGCGCAGCCCCACATCACCCACGGCTAGAGCGCGGATGATGGTGGCGGTGGTTTGCGAACCGGCGTTGCCGCCGGTACCGATGAGCATGGGGATAAAAATCGCCAGCGCGACCATGGCTTGCAGTTGGGCCTGGAATGAGTCCATGACCCAGCCGGTTAACGTTGCCGTAAAAAAAAGCAGCAGTAGCCAACCTATCCGTTTGCGCGTGATGGTCCAGATACTGGTATCGAGATAGGCGCGATCCAATGGTTCGGCCCCACCCAAACGCTGAATGTCTTCACTGGCCTCGCTTTGGATAACATCGACCAAATCATCAATTGTAATGATGCCTAACAAATGCTGCTGCTCATCGACCACAGGCAAGGCCAGCAGGTCATAGCGCTGCATCAGATCGGCGCAATCTTCCTGGTCGGTGTCGGCGGTAACGGAAATGACGTCGCTGTCCATAATGCGAGAGATAGGCGTACTGGGCGGCGAAACAATCACTTGGCGCAGATTGATAACTCCAACTAATCGCTTTAAGCGGTCGGTAACAAACAGATAATAAATGGTTTCTTCATCGGGATGCCAGGTGCGGATTGCTTCGATGGCCTGGCCGGTAGTCATCCGGCGCTGCAGCGCAATAAAGGCCGAAGTCATCAACCCACCGGCTGTGTCATCGGGATAATGAATGAGCGATTTTATGCGGTGGGCGGCTTCAAGTTGAGCCAAAACGGCATCAGCCTGAACCGGGTCCAGGTCATCGAGCAAATCAGCCGCTTCGTCCGGTTCCATCTCATTAACAATGCGAACCAGCGTGGTCAACGGCATTTGCACGGCCAGTTCGGCCGCTTCGGGATCGTACAACTCTTCAATAATATCCGCCGCATCGGCCGGATTGATGGTTGGAAGCAGTTGCGCTTGTTGGAAATCGTTTAGGTCAGAAAAGATCTCGGCCTGGTCAGCCGGGCGAAGGGCTTCAATAATCGACGAAGCCGTGATGAGGTCGTTTGTTTCGAGGGCTGCGCGCATTTTGGCGAGCGCGTCCTCAAGAAGTACCTGCTCCATGATACACCTCCGGTAAGGATTTTCCCAGAGGTAATAAAAGCAGGACTCCCTCTGGGAGTTATTGTATTAAATTTATCAGAATTTCTAGGGGTAGGGACACATGTCCCTGACTACTGGGTAATGAACTGTCGTCCACCTTGACTACCTTTAGTTGCAAAAAAATGCTTGTTTTGAATAGTTTCATAAGTATTCCCCTTCATTTTAAGGTAACGTGATGAGTTTGTCAAAGGAAATTTGTCCTAATCAGAAATTCTAAATATGGATAGAGCGAAAAGAGATTGCAGACATACCAAGAAAACAGGTATTTATTCAGCAGACAAGGTGACTGGCACTTAATCCCGATAATAGCAGCGTTGTATTCCACGCAACGGTCTCGATTTGAGCCAAAGTGCCAGTCACCTGAGGTGTTACTGCTGATGTTAAGAAATTGTCTTTACAAGAAGTGCTGGTGCATCTGAAACGCAAGGTGATTTAGAACGTGGTCGAGATAGATGGCAATGGTTTAATGTACTGGAATGTATTGTGGTGCAAAAAACGTATCTGTCTGTAAGGATTGTACTACAATTTCAGGTTAAAGTCACCTGCTTTTTTGTGCTGTTTTATCCTGGTCAGACAGTTGGGATAGATAACCAGGATCAAGAAGGTTCAGCCTTGCCCCTGATTGTAATGGATATTTGCTTTTAGGCAAGTTAGAGGAGAATGGAGCAGGGGGTAATGGGCGACAATTGTCTGTTATCCGGTAGGTGATTGCCGATGCGGCCTCTTTGCATTGCTGAGGCCGCTGAAGGCACCTCGGCCTACTCATATCGACATCGATTACCTATAAATAGTTACAAAGGGGAACCAAATCGCTTCGAGACCCGTCTTACCAGCAAATAGGGTAAATTCAAAAGGAGAAAAACCATGTCTGCTCTTAAATCACGATTTACATTGATTTTATTAACGGTTGTTTTATTACTTGTTGTCTTATTCGTGGGTGCTTTATTCATAATAAGCGCCTACACAGGTGGCGCACCTATAGCCTATCAAGAACCCGTAGAACAGATGGCTATGACCGAAGCAGAGGAAGAATACGACTTCGCCGATAGCGAGTCTGTTTTGAATGAACAAATCCCGGCCATGACGGCCACGCCACCAGCAACTGGAGAGGCTAAGCTTGAGTTCAACACCGAAGAATACGACTACATTGAGGAGAACACCTTTTTAGAGGCGATGAGCAACCCGCTCTCAACTTTCTCTATCGATGTCGATACGGCTTCATACAGCAACGCCCGGCGTTTTCTCAATAATTCTCAATTACCGCCTGTCGATGCGGTTCGCATTGAAGAGTTTATTAACTACTTCAACTACAATTATCCCCAACCCGACGGCGAACATCCCTTTGCTATTATCACTGAACTATCAACAAGCCCATGGAACGCTAATCACCAATTGGTTCATATTGGTATTCAAGGCCAACAGGTTGATAAAGAGGCACTGCCCGACAGCAATCTGGTCTTTTTGCTTGATGTTTCCGGTTCAATGAACAACGCTAACAAATTGCCTTTACTCAAGCAAGGCTTTCGCTTACTGGTCGACCAACTAACCGAGCGCGATCGCGTTTCTATTGTGGTCTATGCCGGAGCCGCCGGACTGGTTTTGCCTTCCACCTCCGGGGCTGACAAGGCTACTATCTTAGAGGCGATTGACCGGCTTGAAGCAGGCGGCTCGACTGCCGGCGGAGCGGGTATTCAGTTAGCCTACAATCAAGCCCAAGCCAACTTTATTCCTGGCGGCAACAACCGGGTCATCCTGGCCACGGACGGCGATTTTAATGTTGGGGCCTCTAGTGATAGTGAGTTGGTGCGGATGATTGAGCAAAAACGGGACGCCGGCATCTTTTTAACCATTCTGGGCTTTGGTGGAGGCAACTACAAAGATGCCAAAATGGAACAACTGGCCGATAAGGGTAACGGCAACTACGCCTATATCGATACCATCCGTGAGGCCAAAAAAGTACTTGTTAGTGAGATGGCGGGAACATTACTCACCATCGCCAAAGATGTCAAAATCCAGATTGAATTTAACCCCGCCAAAGTGAAAGCCTATCGCCTGATTGGCTATGAGAATCGATTGCTGGCTAAAGAAGATTTTGTTGATGATACCAAGGATGCCGGTGAATTGGGCGCAGGCCATACCGTTACCGCTCTGTACGAAATCATCCCGGCCAATGCCGATGAGAAGGTACAACCGACCGCTGAATTGAAATACCAAGAGTCTGCCCTCTCAAATCAAGCTCAAGGTGATGAGCTTTTAACCATCAAATTTCGTTACAAACGGCCTAATGGCACCCAAAGTATCGAAATGGTTTCACCCTTAATGGATAGCGCAATTTCCCTAAGCGATACCTCAGACAACTTCAGGTTCTCAGCGGCTGTCGCAGAATTTGGTCTACTACTGCGCGATTCGACCTATAAAGGTGATGCCGGCTATGATCAGGTGCTGGAATTAGCTCAAAGCAGCCTTGGTGAAGATGTCGAAGGCTACCGAATCGAGTTTGTTAACCTGGTAGAGACAGCCCAGCTATTAGATAATCGGCAGGATCAACCGTAGTATAGAGTTACGCACTTCAAAAGGTGACAGTCACTTCAGTGACTGTCACCTTGCTGGATACGCCCAACTGCGTAACCCATAGCCTCATTAAAATAT
>JAGRBZ010000537.1 GCA_020433805.1 Anaerolineae bacterium | reverse complement strand
TCATTGGCGTTTTACCACTGATGATGCTCGCATTAAGCTGCATCGTCTTTATCCGACTTTAGATGTTTGCTGAACTATTAGTTTGAAACCGAAACTTTAATCCCAACGTGGCGTAGGGGCAAGGCAACTCGGATTGAGGCTACTTGGCTCAACCACTATCAATCCGAGTTGCCTCGCCCCTACCAGCCATAACCTGGAAAAGTTCTGGTTTCATTCTGTTTTTAGTATAGTATCTTTAAGTTTTCGCCACGATGATAGCCGATTGATTTTAGAACACGGATGCGTAGGGTTAAACGGATTTTTTGTCCTATTTTCCTAATCCGTTAATCCTGCCAATCCTGTTCTTACCAATGGCGAAAGACGAATGACGCAAACAAAAAAGGTAACCGTCACTTCAAATGAGGATAATTTTGAGTAGAAATTGAGCGGCAGGAATTATTATAAAAAGCGGACAAATCAGACCAAATAGCGCTATAATAAAAAGAAATACCTGGATTGTACGGCAAGAAACCCGGTTTTTTAGCAGCAAAAAGAAGCATACTCTGCCCCCCAAAGGCTATCAAATCAGGCATCAAAAACCTGGTTTCTAAAACAATTAATTTACCAAGAAGGAGAGCCTTATGAAGAAATCAAACCCTATTATTGCCCGTTCCCTGGCCGCTTCTCCCTTCTTCATCCTCATGATCGGATTTTTGGTTTACGGAATTTATCTTTTAGGCCCAAACGCCCCGGCGGCAGCGGCCCAGCAGTTTCCGACCGAAATCGACCCGACCCCGACCGCGACTCCGCCGCCGGTGGACAATTTTGTTATCCCCAACGGCGTTGAAGTTGTTACTCCCTATCTTAATTTGCGAACAGGCCCCAGTATGACAGCGCGGATTATCGGCGTGGTCAAAGCCGGGGATCTTTTGACAATCACCAAGGTTTCGCCCAATTTAAACTGGATTGCAGTGGTAACCGCCGATAAGCGGGCCGGTTGGGTATCATCTGCGCCGCAATACGTCAATTTGAATACGATTGTCGATGAACCTTTGGCTCCGCCTCAAGTTGGCGCGGCCGGCGGGGTCGGGCCGGAAATTGGCGATTCGCAGGGCATCCTGCCGCCCCTCGCCCCGGCGCCAGTCTTGTTAGAGAGCGCAACTTCCGGGCCGCCGGGTGAATTTGGTGTAACGCAGTTTGAATGGCGCTACGATGGCCCGCTGCCGCGCGATCAAGGCTTTGAAGTGCGGGTTTGGCGCGAAGGCCAAGAACAATTAGGCGTACACGATGCTGTTTTGGACAATAACAGCGGGCAAATTAAAAATTTAGGCAACAACACCTATCAATTTACGGCTGACATTAGCAATGCGCCCGGTGTTAAAGGCGACGGCCCTTATTTGTGGACCGTTGCAGTGGTTGAAACCGGCCAGGGCTACACCGGTTACGAAACCACCGGCATCAGCGCCCAACCGGCCCCGTTGGGCCAAGAAATTTCGGCATCGACCACCGCAGCGATGTTAGCCAGCACTACCCCCTGCGGACCGGCGGCAACGGCGGCCCCGAACGGCCAATATGAAATTGTAAAAATTTTTTACGGCACAGATAGAAATATCACCGGCAATGCCGATCCGGGCCGCTATTTTGGCATAAAACAGGGTCCGCTGCGCTTTGGCACAGCCGATATCAGCATCCCGTGGAGCCACCAAAAAGGAGAAATCGAGCGACCGGACTTGTGGATGTTTGAATGGAATGAAGACCCGACAAAACACGTCACATTGCTCTCGGTAAATGTGCAGGCCTCTGAAAACGCCTTTATAGATGCCCTGCAGGCTCGCATTGCGGCCTCGTTGACCAAACAGGCCTTTGTTTTTATCCACGGCTACAATGTTACCTTTGAAGCGGCCGCCCAACGCACGGCGCAGATGGCTTGCGACCTGAAATTTGATGGTGCGCCGATTTTATACAGTTGGCCGTCTGACGGCAGCATCCGGGGCTATTGGGCTGATGAAACTGACGTAAAAAAGACGGTGTCTAATCTTGAGAGCTTTTTAGAAAGCGTAAGCCGCCAATCCGGGGCGCAATCGATATTTATTATCGGCCACAGTATGGGCAATCGCGCGCTGGCCGCGGCTTTGGTCGATATGCTCAACGATGATGACGCCACTAACCGTCCGTCTTTCCAAGAAATCATTATGGCCGCGGCCGATATCGGCCAGAGCGAATTTATTGATACCTTAGCGTCACCGCTAGCCACCAACTACAAACGCGTCACCCTGTACGCCTCAACCGATGATAAGGCTCTGCGGCTGTCGCAACTTATTCACCGCCAGGCCCGCGTTGGCGATTTTAGAGACGGCCCGCTCATTTTCGACAAAATAGACTCCATCGACGCCACCGGCGTTGATCCCAACTGGTTGGGGCATGGTTATTATGCCGCGCCGTCGGTCATCGATGATATTGTCAGTTTATTGCGCGATGGAAATGGCGCGTCGAGCCGTTCACATCTAAGCGGTGTCGATTTTCCGCCCGGCAGGTATTGGGTGTTCGTACCGTAATGCGCTCACGAAGCGACTAAAATAGGAGTTACGCAGTTGGTACTAAATTAGGGATTTTGTAGCACAAATTGCTAATTTGTGCCTTGCACTTGGCCCAAAACAGGAACAATTGTGCAAATTGTTCTACATATCGCAAGGATGCTAATCCATCGGGATTGGCATCGCTTCGGCACTAGCAGGCGGCATAATGGGGGATTGTTCTATGACTTGCGTAAGCCATAAATTAATAAGGTGCTACAAAACGCAAAGAGCGCCAGGTTTTTAACTTCTTCCCCCTGGCGCTCTTCATATTTTGGCAAAAAACAGTGACTATTCAGACATGTCATTTCGAGGCATTTTTTGCCGAGAAATCCCCGAGATGGTTGTGGCAAACCGAGATAGAGGGGATTTCTCGCTCCTTCGTCGCTCGAAATGACATGGTGGGTGAAATTCTTGAACCTGAAAATTCTTTACAGATGAGGCAGAGCTTCGTTAGATAGTGACGAAAACATTTATTTTAAGGCAATAGGTAAGACACTTACTGATTTAACAAATCCTCGGCAACTGCTCACCGATTTGCATATCGACAACGCGCGTGCCGCCGATGCCGGTCTTGGAGACGACGATACCGGGGTGTTGCTCTGAAACCTGGCCGATAATCGTCGCTCGACGGCCAAAGGGATGTTGCTGCATACAGTTCAGCATCGCTTCGGCAACATCGGGCGGGACGATGGCGATTAATTTGCCCTCATTGGCCACATAAATGGGGTCCATCCCCAATAATTCGCAGGCGGAGTGGACCGCTTGAGCCACGGGCAGCTTTCGCTCTTGCAACACGATGCCGACCTGTGAAGCTTTGGCAATTTCGTTAAGCGATGAGGCGACGCCGCCGCGCGTGGGGTCGCGCAGGACGTGGATATCGGGGCTGATGGTGAGCATCTCCGCCACCAGGCCATTGAGCGGTGCTGAATCGGTTTCGATGATCGTTTCGAACTCTAAGCCCTCGCGCACACTCATAATGGCGATGCCGTGCGTGCCGATTTCGCCGCTGACGATAATGACGTCGCCGGGGCGCGCGTTTGACGGTTTAATATCGACGCCATCGGGAATCAGGCCGAAACCGCTGGTATTAATGTAAACACCGTCGCCGTGGCCTTTGTCAACCACCTTGGTATCGCCCGTCACCAGCGAGACGCCCGCCGCCCGCGCCGCCGCGCCCATCGTATCGACAATGGCCGCTAATTGGTCGATGGGCATGCCTTCTTCAATAATAAAGCCCGTACTGAGATACAACGGCTGACCGCCGCTCATCGCGATGTCGTTAATCGTGCCGTTAACGGCTAAATCGCCGATATTGCCGCCGGGGAAGAAAAGGGGGCGCACGACGTACGAATCGGTTGAAAAAGCCAGCCGCCCACCGGCCACCGGCAAAATGGCCGAGTCGCCCAGGCCATCTAAGGTTTCATTCTTGAAGGCCGGTAAAAAAAGATGTTCAACCAGCTCCGCCGACAGTTTGCCGCCGCCGCCGTGGCCCATAATCACGTTGGGATGGTCGCGCAGCGGCATCGGGCAAACCCAGCCTTCGAAATTTAACGGTTCCGTCATACTACACGCGCTCCAGGTGAATAACGTCTTGGTTGAGTTCGGCGAAGCGGCCATATTGGAAATAGGCAGCGCACGCGCCCTCGCTGGAAACCATTGTGGCACCGAGCGGCTTGCGGGGCGTGCATTCCTTGCCAAAGGCTTCGCACTGGTTCGGTTTGATCAAACCTTGCAGCACTTCGCCGCTGCGGCATAAAGGCGACTCGTGGGTTTTGATATCGGTCACGGCGTACTTCAATTCGGCGTCGAAATCCTGATATTCGGCGCTCAACTTCCAACCGCTGCCCGGAATTTCGCCGATGCCGCGCCAGGTGCGGTCGGTGACTTCAAAAACGTTCTCCAACATTTTTTGGGCCGGTTTGTTGCCTTCAAAGGCCACCGCCCGCGCATAAGCGTTTTCAACTTCGGCTCGACCCTCTTCAAGCTGTTTAACCGTCATTCTGATGCCTTCCAACACGTCCAGCGGCTCGAAACCGGTGATAACGACAGGCATATGATACTTTTCAACCAGCGGGCCGTATTGCCAATAGCCCATCACGCTGCATACGTGACCGGCGGCCAAAAATCCCTGCACACGACTAACCGGCGACTCCATAATAGCGGAAATGGCGGGCGGAACCAGCACGTGGGAAACCAGCATCGAAAAGTTGGTGAGATTTTGCTGCTTGGCTTGAAAAACGGCCATCGCATTGGCCGGAGCCGTTGTCTCGAAGCCGATGCCGAAGAAAACGACGTCGCGATCCGGGTTCTCGCGGGCAATTTTAATGGCATCGAGCGGCGAATAGACGATGCGAATATCACCGCCTTCGCTTTTGATGCGGAACAGGTCTTTCTCGCTACCCGGCACGCGCAGCATATCGCCAAAGGAGCAAAAGACAACGTTGGGGCGGGCGGCAATGGCCAACGCCCGGTCAATAATCTCCAACGGCGTCACGCAAACCGGACAACCGGGGCCGTGGATGAGTTCGATGTTGCTGGGAATGAGTTGGTCGATGCCGTTGCGAATAATCGAGTGGGTCTGGCCACCGCAC
>JAGRBZ010000536.1 GCA_020433805.1 Anaerolineae bacterium | reverse complement strand
TACCAATTACGTAAACGCAAGTGCGGAAGTTATTTTATTCACCATCCTTAATGATTTTGGCAGGTAACTTGGGTTTCTTAAAAACTGTGGTATGATGCTTCTGTAAAGTTCTCAGCATTAACTTACACAGGACCATGCCCTCCAAACAGCAGCCACCGAGCCAAAAATCGTCTGCCCTAGCCGAGCCGTTCTCGCGTCTCTTTGTCGATCGCGCCGAAGCCGATTGGGCCTTCGACCTTTTTCGCGACACGGTCCGGCAGTTGTGTGCCACCGCCTATGACCCACGCCTGGCGGTGACGCTGTCGGAGCGTTCGGGCAAGCTGCATCTGCACTTGAATTTTGGCAGTTGGCTGGTCGTGGGCTTTCGCGGACCCGGCCAGGTGCCTGAGCGCGTCGATTTGACGCTGTTGGCCCAAACAATAGCCTGGGACGAGCGTCTGGCCGGCTTTGCTTTTGAGCGCAAAGAGGGCGAGCCGGAAGTACGCAGCTACAGCCTGCCGCTTGAGGTCGTTCGCCCGTTGACAACATCGTTGCGCCAAGCCTACGAGACTTCCCTCGATTTCATCGCCGATAAGTTCCAAAACTGGAAAAAAGCCACCCATTGGAAACAGCACAATCCTGAACTGGTCGAAGCCTTTTTCGACCTCGAACGCCGTGAGCGTCTCTTTGCCTCCGGACTGGCCGATTTCGAACTGGTCTACGAGCGGCAGTATACGGCTTTTGGCTCAGATTTGGTGTTGGCGGAGGAGGGGGTTGGGTATGAGGTGGAAACTGATAAGGCTGAGGCTAAGGCTAAGGCTGAGATTACTAGCCACAAGAATATGGATACACACGAGGAAAATTTGTTGGAGAGAGAAAAATTTAATAAGAAATTGAGCCAGGCCTTTGAACGGTTTAAGCATAATTTCTATGATCGCTGTGTTGTAAAACTTCGGCAAAAACGGATAGGGCAGCTTCGTGATTTGCTTTCTAATCCAGATAGTATAAGTGCACAGGTTTTTAATCAAGAAGTCTGGAATATCCATAATACAGTCACTTTTAACGGAGTAGTTGTTAATATTTTCGACCGTGATGATTTTGATGATAAGGTATTGACACAAGTAGAAGAGGCCATTGATAGTGATGATTTTGAAGTCGGTGGCAATTCTATTTGGGGAAGCGGAAGTCGTGTTTATGCTCCTCGCCTTGTTAATGAGGACGAAAAAACCAATTATATTCATCAAGCTTTACATATTTTAAATGATACGAAATTAACACCTTTAGAGAAGGCTGAACGTATAAAAAGTATTTATGGTTTCGGTGATAATATTTCTACCGGTCTTGTAATGACCTTTCACCCTGACCAGTTTAGTCTTTATAATCGTGAGGCTCGAAAAATACTGGATAGATTAGGCTATGGCAGTAAAGTTTCCCTTGAAGCCTATCAGGAACTTGTAAGAAAACTAAGAAACGATTTGGGATCTCAAGATTATCTTGAGCTAGATTGGTTTTTGTATCGAGTTAACCGTGGGGCTTACAGTGACTTCTTTAATGATCTTGATGAAGCTGTCAGCAACGATAGTGAACCAATTGAACTCGTCGAACCGTATTCGCAGATATTTGCGAGCTTTGAAGAAGCCGAGTGGGCCTTCGACTTGCTGGCGGAAACGTGTGCTCGGCTGGGCATCGAGCATGCTGCGGACGAGCGCTTTGCTATTACGCTGGTCGAGCGCTACGGTGGTTTGAGCCTGCATTTTAACTTTTGCGACTGGCTGATCTTAGGCTTCCGCCCGCCGGAATTGGCCCAGAAGCGGGTGCGGCTGCCGCTGATTGTTGAGAGCGCACCGTTCGGCAAAAGTTTTATCGAATACGAATTTGAGCAAGGGACAGACGAGTCACCCATCGCCGCCTACGGACTGCCCATTGAAAAAGTGCGCGGCTGGGACACCGAGCTACAAACGCTTTTCGCAGAAACATTAACGGCCATCGCGCAGCGCTTTAGCCCCACAACCTATGCCCGCGATGAAGCGCACCACCAACCCTCCCTCGCGGCCACCATCTTCGATAAAAACGCCCGACTCTCCTTCCTAACTGATCCTGGGGCTTCCCCACCTCAATTACCAATTACTAATTACCAATCTCCTGAACCGCAGTCTACAATCTCCCCATCTCCCCATCTCCCCATCTCCAATCTCCAGCCTCCAGTCTCCAATCCCCCCTACCCCCTCTCCCAACTCGCCGCCGACACCGGCCTGCCGGAAGCCGAGCTTGATCGCTGGCGACGGGCCATCGAACGCAAAAAGCAGATTATTCTCTACGGCCCGCCGGGAACCGGCAAAACCTTCGTGGCTGAAAAGCTGGCGCAGCATCTGGTGGCCGAAGGCGATGGCTTTGTCGAGTTTGTTCAATTTCATCCGGCGTATGCCTACGAAGATTTTATTCAAGGGCTGCGACCGCAAGCTCGCCCCGACGGCGGGCTAGATTATCCGCTGGTGCCGGGCCGTTTCTTAGAATTTTGCGAGCGGGCTAAAACGCGGCAGGGCATCTGCGTGCTTATTATCGACGAGATCAATCGCGCCAACCTGGCCCGCGTTTTTGGAGAATTGATGGTTCTGCTAGAATATAGGGACAAGTCACTTCCGCTGGCCGGCGGCGGGCAATTGACTGTTCCCGACCGTGTCCGCCTTATCGGTACGATGAATACCGCCGATCGCTCCATTGCGCTGGTCGATCACGCACTGCGGCGGCGGTTTGCCTTTATCGCTCTGCACCCCAACTTCGACATTCTGCGCCACTTTCACACCCAAGCCCAAACCGGCTTTGCCGTTGATAAACTGATTGATGTTTTAACCCGGCTCAATCGGCGCATCGGCGACCCCCATTTCGAAATCGGTATCACCTACTTTTTGCGTCAAGAGTTAGCTGCTGAGATCAAAGACATCTGGCAAATGGAAATCGAGCCGTATTTGGAAGAATATTTTTTCGACCAGCCGGACAGCGTCGATGCCTTTCGCTGGGAGCAGATTGGGCGCGAGATTGTAGAAATGCAAGATGACTGAACCAACGGTTATTCCTTTAACCGAATACGCGCGGACAACACTGGACCGTGAGGCACTGTCGCCAGAGGTGGGTGAGGCGCTGTGGCGGCGCTATGGGCGGCAGGTTGATGTTGCCTTTCCCGATCCGACAACCGGCTATCGGTGGCAGATTACGCCGCAGGGTTGGGTCGGCTATATTCCGCTAACGCCCGATATTCAGTTTATGCTCCGGCCTAAGGTGCCGCTGCATAATCTCTTTCGCATGCTGGAATATGCTTACCGGCTTGATTTGGCGATGGACGAAGGGTTGATTGGGTGCCAATCGCTGACGGAGTTTTACGAGCGGTTGGCCCATGTTTTGGCCCGGCGCGTGCTGGATCGTAGTCGCAAGGGCTTCTATCGCAGCTACGTCCCTGTGGCCGAGACGCTGCCCTATATTCGCGGGCGGCTGGATATGCCGCAGGCGCTCCGAACGCCGGGGCAGGTTCATCATCATTGTCATTACCAGGAGCACACGGCCGATGTCGAAGATAACCAGATTTTGGCCTGGACGCTGCGGTGTGTGGCTCGCAGCGGGCTTTGCTCGGAGCGAGTTCTTCCCACGGTGCGCCGGGCCTATCGGGCCGTGCAAGGCGTAGCGACGGTGCAACCTCTGTCTGCCGAGGTCTGCCTCAATCGGCTTTACCATCGCCTGAATGAGGATTATCAACCATTGCATGCCCTTTGTCGCTTTTTTCTGGAGCAAACCGGCCCGCTTCACGCGGTGGGCGACCGACAAATGCTGCCGTTTTTGGTCGATATGGCCCGCCTGTACGAGCTGTTTGTGGCCGAGTGGCTCGCGGTTCATCTGCCTGAGACCCTGAAGCTCAAAGCCCAAGAGCGGGTTACCATCGGCCAGTCGCACCATCTCAAATTTGACATCGACCTGGTCTTGTACGATGCTAAGCGCGATGAGGCTCGCTGCGTTTTGGATACCAAATATAAAGCGCCCGACACGCCGTCCCATGACGATATTTTTCAGGTGGTGGCTTATGCCGAGGCGAAAGGCTGTCGCCAGGCGGTGCTGGTTTATCCCACGCCGCTGGCCCGTCCGCTCGATGAAACCATCGGTCAGATCCGGGTGCGCAGTGTAACCTTTGGGTTGGATGGAGAGTTGGAGGCGGCGGGATGCCGGTTTTTGGCGGCGCTTCTTCCGGAGCTTGCTCGGCCCTAGTATTGATCGGGATAACATATATGACTGACATATCGTTCTCATTCCTATACGGGATTTATAAGGAAAGATAATGGCAGGGTATTCGAAACGCTCTCTGGCCGCCAAGCTGGGGATAAAACCGAATGTGACCATCTATTTAGTTAATCCACCGGAACATTATGAGGAGACGCTAGGTCCGCTGCCGGACGGCGTCAAATGGGTCGAAGAGCCGGAGGCGGCGAATGGCTTTATTCAATTCTTTACCAAATCTCAGCGTGAGTTGAAAGCGGAGTTTCCCCGACTGAAAGCGGCTTTGGCGGCCGATGGGATGCTGTGGGTTTCGTGGCCGAAGAAAGCTGCAAAGGTTGAAACCGATCTCGATGGCAACATCGTCCGCGAAGTGGGGTTAACAAATGGGTTAGTCGATGTTAAAGTGTGTGCAGTTGATGAAACGTGGTCAGGTCTTAAGTTTGTGTATCGATTGAAGGATAGGGAGTGACATTATGGCAAAGCAACAATCTTCTCTAACGCAGGTACCCGGTTTTCGAGCCGTGGGTGTAACGTGTGGCTTAAAAGACTCGGGTAATCCGGACTTGGCGCTGGTGCTGGCCGACCAGCCCTGCGCGGCAGCGGCGGTTTTTACCACCAATAGCTTCAAAGCTGCGCCGGTTGTATACGATATGGCGCTGATGGATCGGGCTGCCCGTTCGCTGCGTGGGGTGGTCATCAATGCCGGTAACGCCAACGCCGTCACCGGCGAACAGGGTATGCGGGACGCCGAGCAGATGGCCCGGCTGGCAGAATCGTCTTGTGGCTTACCCGCCGACACCGTGTTTGTAATGAGTACCGGCGTTATCGGCGAGAAGATGCCGATGGACAAGATCGAGGCCGGTATCCGACAGGCCAGCGACCGGATTCAAAGCGAAGCCGGTCTGCTAGGGCAAGACGCA
>JAGRBZ010000535.1 GCA_020433805.1 Anaerolineae bacterium | reverse complement strand
GCTATGTTGTCACCCAGTCCGACGAGTTGCTCGCTAAAAGAGCCGATTTCCTGGTTGGTGGTGGAAAAAAAAAAAAAAAGACGGGCACTGTCCATGGCCAGGGCGGCTTGATCGGCCAGCGCTCTCATTAAATAAATTTCTTCTGAGGAATAGCTGATACCTTTGCGTTTGGGGCCAAAAGATAACACGCCCACCAGCTCTTGGTTGCGCATGATAGGCACGTAGAGATCCATGCCGGTGTCAGTCAACCATTCTTTTTCTTCTGGTCGAATAACTTTGAAGTCAGGCAAAACATCAACATCGTACTGGTGAATCGGTTTGCCCTGGTTGCGAAAGTGGTCGATAAATGGGCTGTCGATGCTAAATTCGCCATTCGTAATGCCGTCAAAGCCGACGGAAGCCACCAGGTTGAGCGAAATTTTGTCGCGTGCGCCACGTTTGTTGACAAAAACGGCACCTTTCCTAATATCGAGCGTCTCGATCATCAACTGTATCAACGTATCGGCCAGCCGCTGTATATCTAAGGCTCCACTGACGCTCTGGCTGTAATATTTTATCACCTCTTTTTCATCACGATACTGCTTACCAAAAATGATGCGGGTAAATATCCGGTTTAGGAATTGGCGCACAAAAGGGGTGGCAGTGGCCAGAAAGAGCGCTAAAATAATTGTCCAAACAAGAATAATGACCGTGTCGGTCGTGCTGCGACTCATTACGATGGTCGCGGCCAGACTGAGGTAAAAGATTGCGGCGATAGCCCCGCCTACTGTAATGTGATAGAATATGCGGCCGACAAAGAGGCTAAGATCCCGGGTGTGGTAGGTGAGAACAACATAACTGATGAGAATGCTGGCCGTTAAAATAAGAGGCCAGCCCAGCCAATCGAAAAGAAGGGGATTGGCGAACGAAAACAAACCGCTAATGGAAAAAAGAACGGTAGCCGTTAGCCAATAGCGCAGTCGGTTGAGGTGTTTGGCCGACTGCTTTTGTTTGAATTCTGTGGTAAGCGTGATGATACCGGTCGCGAGGGTTATCAGCCACATCAGTCCGGTTAAGACCACTATGTTGCTCAACCCAGGTATGAAATTAAGCGATATCCCTCGGCTGGCCGTTACAAGCCATACTACCAAGATAAGGCTTGAACTTGCCCAAAACGTGAGGATATGATTTTTCTCACGCTCTAGAAAGTTGAGTGTCAGCGCACCGAACGTCGCCACCATCCCTACTAAGAAAAAATTGGATAAGAGCGGCAATATCGGTGATGACGGTTCGCCGGCCAGGCTCAACAGCAACTCAAATAAATTTGAGAGCACACCAAAGCTTAGATACACGGTCAAATGAATTACTATTGCTTGCTGCGAACGTAAACGCAGGCTGGCAAGCATGAGTAGCAATATAAATCCGAGAAGTACGATTACTGTGATAGCGGTATGAAATCCAATCATCTTTAGCCAGAGTTTCTCTATAGGATTTTTAAACGACGCCCATCCTGTGGATAGAATTGGATGTGGCGATATCGCTAACCATAAAAATTGTACACGACTACTTTATAGTTAGCAATGGTCATATTTCATTTAAGGCTGTAGGTTCCGATTTTTTATTCAAAACCTCAGTGATAGCACGTTTAATATCTTTCGGTAAAAAGGGTTTAGCCAACCAGGGTGAGCCGGAATTTTCTAAAAATATGCGGGTATCGGGATCGACGACATTACCCGTAATGAAAATAAACGACCCATGCAGATGCGGGAACTGCTTGACAGCACGACCATACAGATCAGGACCGAGGATGTCGGGCATTAAAACGTCGCAAATAATTATGTCATAGTTGTTCTCATTGAGTTTTTCCAGGCCAATCTTTCCGTCCGAAGCAGTATCGACTGTGTACCCTAGTCGTCCTAATACCCGGCGCAGAAGCTCCAATAAAGGTGGTTCATCATCAACAGCTAAAATATGAAGATATTTTGGTAAGGAATCCGGTACCGACACTGGCTCGGGTAGATCAGGTGCCGTTGCCGTTGTTTCACGAACCGGAACAATCGGTAGTTTGACATGAAAGGTGGCACCGGATGTAACGGTTTCATCGACCCAAATTTGCCCCTTGTGCTCGCTGATAATGCCAAAGCAAATAGACAACCCCAGGCCAGTCCCTTCGCCAACCTGCTTGGTGCTGAAAAAGGGATCGAAAATGCGGTGTGAGATGCCCGGCGGAATGCCTGGCCCATTGTCGGCAAAGGTCAACAGGATTGCATCATCAAGCTTTTTCGACTCGATGCTTAAACAAGGCGATGTTTCTGCTTTGCTTAAGGCGTGGACTGCATTTGAGATGAGATTGACAAAGACCAACTCCAATTGGTGCTGATCGGCCAATGTTTGAGGTAGTCCGAAATCTAAAGCAGTATTTACTTGAACGTGGTGTTCGTGTAGCAAGGATTTTGTTAAATTTAAACAAAATTGAATGGTCGCGTTGATATCAACCGGTTTAGGCTCCAGATCGATCTTTCGGGCAAAGGCTAATAAATCTTTCACGATAATCCGGGCCCGGTCCGCTTGTTGGAAGATAACTTTGAGATCATCTTTGTAAGGCTGAAGGATATCGTTCTCTTGCAGCAAATTTGAGTAGCCGATAATGGAAGTCAAAGGGTTGTTTAGCTCGTGGGCAACGCCCGCCACCAATTTACCGATGGTCGATAACTTTTCCGTTTGCCGCAGTTGCTGTTCCAACTCCAGACGTTGGGTAATATCTCGGGCTATACAGTGCAAGCCAACCGGTCGATTGTTATCACGCTGTACCCGAATGGTGGCCTCGATTACGGCTTCGCGCCCATCTTTGCCTTTGACCGGCAGTTCGAACGTCGTGGGTGAGTCGCTAAAAACTAAGCGCGACTTAAGAATTTTGTAAAGACGGGCATAGTGTTCGGAGGGCACAAACTCGGTAAAATGCATGCCGATAATTTCATCGGCCTGATAGCCGGTTGCTTTAAAAACGGCCTTGTTGGCACTGCTGATTCTAAAACTCCCATCGAGCGTAAAGATAAAATCGTTCGCATTATCAAATAAATCGCGATAGTTCGCTTCCGCCGCTCGGGTCTCCTCGAAAAGGTAGGCATTCTGCAAGGCAATCGCTGCCTGACTGGCAAAGAGAAGCAATACCTGCTCATCTTCTTCCGTAAAAGCCTGAGGTTTCGTTGAACTGGCTACGGTAATAGCGCCTATTACATTATCCCCCGCATACAGCGATGTTCGTAACATACATTGGACATCATCTAAATGGACGGCTTGTGCGTATTGGTGAAAGTTAGTCGGAAAACAGTGTCGGCCCAGTTCGATAATCTCTTTTCGCGAGAGACGTTCGGCGGTTCTGACCGGTGGCTGGCATTCAAGAAAGATGTCTTGAGCGATAACGAGAGACTTCAATTTTTGAATCTCGAAACCAACAGCGGCAGCATGCACAAAATCCTCATCCTGTTGAATGATGAGACTGCCGGATTCGGCTTGAGGGATAACTACGATAGCCTGATTGATGATGCGCTGAAACAGCGTCTCCGAGGTTAATTCGGTATTGAGATCGGCAAAAACGTTAATCAGCGCCTTCTGCTGGTTGACCAGGCGGTGTTCGGTTTGAAAAAGTTGAGCATTTTCTAGCGCTACGGCCAGTTCGGCGGCGATGGCTCTAAAAAGGCGCAAATCTTCATTGTCGAAGGCGTCCAGCCGAGGGCTTTCGGCATTGAGAACAGCCACGACTTTGTCTTTTAGCCGTACCGGAACGCACAATTCAGACAGCGTATCGGCCGCTAATTCGTAATAATCGCTAAATTGACGAACATCTCGCAACAAAATGTCTTTGTTGTTACGAATAACCCACCCGATAGCGCTGCCCTCCAGGGGGATTTCCGGGCGACCATTCTTTAAATCAAAGCCGACCGTCGCCGGATGTGTGATGATGAAATTGGTGTCTTCTTCCGGAGGAAGAAAGAATCCGAGGCGCTCGATACCCAACGTTCGGTGCAAAGCTTCGATAGTGCCGGTCAACACCTGATTGAAGTCAAGCGTCGAGGCCGCGGCAACCATAACCTCTTGTAATACTTTGGCCTCTGCCAGATGACGGGTAGCCTCATCGTACAAGCGAGCGTGCTCGATAGCAACAGCCGCTTGGGCTGTCATCGTTTCGGCCAATCGAAGTTCGCCGGCGGTTAGGGAGTGCAAATTATGGATGCGACCGATTTCAACCAATCCGATAGTCTGTCGCCGGTAAATAAGAGGGATGAGAAATAGCGTTTTCATCCTAAGCTGGGTTACCCAGCTTTTTTCTTCGGGCGAGATGTCAGAGGCGTCGACATCCAGATATGTCGAATTTTGCGACGTGAGCACCGTTAACGCAGTCGAACCTTCCAACAGCGGTCTTGGAGCAGGAGACGGACGTTTAACACCGGGGCCGGCGTAAGCCTGCATGATGTCGAGCTGCTTCTGTCGCAGCGGCCAGCGTGAGATGATACACAGGTCGGCCTTGAGCGCTTCAACCATCTGGCGGCCAACCGCGTCAAGTACAGTATCCAGCGCCAAATCTGAGGTTACAATGGCCATAGCCTCAAACAAAAAAGCCTGTTCTTCCGACTTTTGGCGCGTCTCTTCTAGCAGGCGGGCGTTTTCTATCGCCAATGCGGCGTGGTCGGCAATCACACTGAGAATTTTTACCCCATCGTCGCTTAGATAATCGGGGCGCATGTTCATCAACTCGATGACGCCGATGGTGTGTCCATCCGCTTTCATGGGGACACACAAGATAGCGCGGGTTTGAAAGCCGCTTTCTTTATCAACGTCTTTGAAAAAGCGTTCGTCGGCGTAAACATCAGGGATGAGCGCCGGTTCTTCATTTGAAAAAACCCAGCCCATAACCCCTTGCCCTATCGGTAACCTTAAGCCGCGCACGGCATCAGCCCCGGCTCCGACAGCCGCTCTGATGACAATATTTTGGCCTGATGGATCGAGCAATGCCACCGAGCCGGCTTCGGCCTGAAAAATTTCGTTGGTACTGGTAATTACTTTGCTCAGTATCTCTTGCATATCCATAGATATACAACGGTCCTTACTTGCGGATAGCTAATGCGATAATATTATGAGTGACGCAGTTGAACTGAGACATAAGATTGGTTCAGTCTTAAA
>JAGRBZ010000534.1 GCA_020433805.1 Anaerolineae bacterium | reverse complement strand
CCCGACAATCTGATCGGGGTTGATGGCTTTACCGACATCATCGGCGCAGACAACCCGATCGACGGTGATGAAGCCGGTTTCGGTATCAACCGTAACTTCGACCATCTCTGCTACGTAGCCATAGGCAAAGTTGGGAACACTATAGCCGGTGTCAGGATCAAACGGAGTCGTTTTGGGAGCTAGCCAGGTGGCTTCGGCCCTGGCCGGGCGTTCCTCAGAGCGCCACTTGCGCATGGCAAATTCCGCTGCCTCTTTGACGGCGTTGCCGGCCATAAGCGTTAAACGTGAAGCGCTCGCGCTGCCGGAGCTTTGGGTAAACGCTGTGTCGGAAGTTTGAAGGGTAATTTTATCAACTTCAACTTCCAAAATTTCGGCGGCAATTTGAGCCATCGCCGTATGATGGCCCTGGCCGACATCGGCTCCGGCGATGCGTAAAATCGCTTCTTCGATTTCCGTGTCGCCGTGTAGTTCCACTTCAGCCCAGCTATTTTCCTGATAGCCAAAACTAAAGCCGATGTTTTTGAAGCCGGCTGCAAATCCTTGCCCTTTTACAAAACGGGGCAGCTCTTCGGGATAATCTGGACTGTTTTCGCCCCGCTTGCCGCCGTAATTCCAGTTTGAGTGCCAGCCCACCTTGCGGATAACCTGATCCATGCTCACGCCACCGGGTATAGTCGTTCCGACAACGGATAATTTATCTTCGTCCAGCACGTTTTTCAGGCGCAGCTCTACCGGGTCGGTGCCCAATTTTTCGGCCAACTTGTTCATCTGCATCTCAGCCGCGAAGTGTCCCTGGGGGCCGCCGAAACCGCGAAATGCACCGCTGACCAAATTGTTGGTATAAACCGCGTAGGCATCGATAGTAACATTGGGGAATTCATACGGACCGGTGCAGGTTAAAACGGCGTTACCCAACACCTTGTTACTGGTATACATATAAGCCCCGCCGTCAGCAATAATGCGCGTATCAGCGGCCAGGAGCGTGCCGTCTGATTTAGCCCCCCATTTCGAATAAATGATCATCGGGTGGCGTTTGCAATGGCCTAAAATCGACTCCTCACGGTTCCAGATGATTTTGAGAGGACGACGGTTGCCGTAGCGTTCATAGGTACGCAGCACGGCCAGAGCCATCACAATCTGAACGCTCATATCCTCACGGCCACCAAAAGCCCCGCCGATGGCATCGTAGACCACCCGGATTTTGTCGGGGGGGAGGTCAAGCGCGTGGGCAATTTGCTGTTGATCTTCCCAACTCCACTGTCCGGCGCAGCGCACGGTGATGCGGCCCTCATCATCAATAAAGGCCGTACCGGCTTCCGGTTGCAGATAGGCATGCTCTTGAAAAGGCGTTTGGTACACACTTTCGATGATAACGTTACAGCGATCCCACATCGCGTTGGTATCGCCTTTGCGAACGCGCTGATACTCGGCCACATTATTCAGCACACCGGGATGGAGTTGCGGCGCTCGACCCGACATAGCGAATTCCAGGTCATCAACAACCGGCAAATTTTGGAAATCCACTTTTATCAAATCGCGTGCTTCTTCTGCAATTTTCTCTGTTTCGGCCACGATGATAGCGATCTGATCGCCCACAAAGCGAACCACATCGCCCCCTTTTTTGGTCGACCCCGGCCCGCACAACACCGGTTGATCGGGAATTTGCAGACCGTACTGATTGATCGGAATATCTTCCGCCGTCAGGATATCGATAACCCCCGGCAACGCTTTGGCTTTGCTGGTGTCGATCCGGCGGACACGGGCGTGAGGGCGTCCGGCAAAGAGAATCTTACACCACAATTCATCATCGGCGTTACGATCGCCGGGATAGAGGGTTTGCCCGGTCACTTTGCCCAAAGCATCCAGCCGTTTTATGGATTGACCAATGGATTTGCCGTTCTTTGCCATAGAATATCTCTCAATGGGGATTAATCGCGTTATTTGCTTTTTGCTTGCTTCTTAGCGGCGGTTTCTAGCGCTTGAAGAATTTTATAATAGCCCGTACAGCGGCATAAATTGCCGGTAATGGCTTGTTTCAGTTCATCGCGGTTGGGTTGGGGGCATTCATCCAACAAAGAAGCCCCACTCATTAGAAATCCGGGCGTGCAGTAGCCACATTGTACAGCCCCCTCATCAATAAAAGCCTGTTGAACCGGATGAAGCGTGTCGTCGTCCTGAGCCAAGCCTTCGACCGTAACAATCTCGCTGCCATGTGCCCGTACAGCAGGTACCAAACAACTCATAACGGCGATGCCATCAAGTATGACGGTACAAGCTCCACACTCACCCTCAGCGCAACCTTCTTTTGTGCCGGTCAGTCGAGTATTTTCTCGCAGCATTCGCAGCAGAGTTTTGTCATTGGCACCATGAATGGTATGAGGTTGACTATTGACAATCGTTTCGATGGGTTGATCTGCCGCTTCATCGTGTATAATTCTGGGGGGCTGACTTAAGCCAGAGGAAAAGTGACCGTCCGTTTTTCCCCAAAGCATAACGGGACGAGGAGGAACCATATCGGCCTCGGTGCCTTCGGCCAAAGTTTCGAGCGCGTGCTGCGTAAGCGTGGCCGCCATATAGCGTCGATACTCAGCCGAGCCACGCACGTCGTTAATGGGAGCAATGGTTTGGGCCGCCAACTCGCCGGCGTGGATCATAACGTCTTTGGTTAAGACCTTGCCTGATAGAAAACGTTCCGCATCCTCGGCACGTACAATGGTTGGCGCGACACTACCCAGAGCCACACGAGCCTCGGTAACCGTATCGCCAAACATACTGAGAACTACAGCGACGTTGACAATAGAGATAGCCTGAAACCGCCGCAGCCCCAACTTTAAAAAGGTACCGACCTGATAGCCTGCCATAGCCGGGAAAGCAATATCAACGATCATTTCATTCGGTTTTATGGCTGTTTTACGTACGCCTTGAAAAAACTCATGAAAGGTCAGCGTCCGTGAGCCTTGCACACTTTGCAGCGTAATTTTGGCACCGAGCGCCCACAGCGGGGTGATCGTGTCGTTGGCGGGAGAAGCCGTAACCAAATTCCCGGCGACCGTACCTCGATTGCGGATCTGCGGCGCACCAACTTCCCAGCAGGCTTTTGCCAGCGGAAAGGCTCGATCCAAACAGATGGACGAGTGAACAACCTGGTTGTGTGTAACCAGCGGCCCTAAATGAATCTGATTTTGATCGTCCTGGGTGATTTGATCAAGATCGGGGAGGCGAGAAATGTCGATCAAAACTTTCTCAGAGCGCAGACCGCGATCATACTCTACAACAACGTCTGTTCCACCGGCAATGAGACAGGCTTCGCGTTCATATTCGGCCAAGAGTTGTAGAGTTTCATCAAGCGATTGAGGTGTATAGCACGTTTGCCACATACATTCATCCTAATTCCAGTGGATAAAAAAAACCCCCCAACAAGGGGTTTTGGTTGGCCCTATTATAACGAGGTCATACGGGGAAGTCAATCTTAACTTTTACGGGTTTATCGCGGCGACACTTTTCCCCCAATTAAACTTGCCGCCAAAGTTTTTTGCCCGGCTGTAATAAAATCTATCGTTACAAACGTGTCATCTTGATTAGGGCTAATGGATACAACAACGCCTGGCCCAAATTTTTCATGCTCCACTTCCATACCGACAACAAGATCGATAGGTTCATCACCACCGTTCGAGTCATTACTCGCCTCTGGTACTTGATAGAGACGATCTTGCCATAGTTCGGCATAAATTTTTAGATCGGCAGGTTTAGTAATTTTACGAGAAAACTTTGAAGCCGTAAGCCGACATGCCTTGAGCATTTGCCCGATCTTTTCGTCGGTCACGTTTCGATTTGCCCGGCCTAAAGCTGTATCGATGTTTTGAAAAATATCACGCGGTTTGTCTGTGGATGTATTGACCACAATTAATTGGATGCCATGCTCTTGGCACACATCAACCCGTGCATCTTGGCGGGTACGCAGTTGCTCTTCCTCTTCCAAGCTCAAACGTCGACGCTGCTGCTTACCGCGCAATCCTTCAAAACGTACAGCAATTCCTAAATTTGTGTACACCATATCAAGCTTTAAACGACGTTTTGTCGCGGGATTAATAAGCCAGTCGGGCGTTATATTAAACTGCGTATTAACGCCTTCAAAAATGCGGGCGAATATTTCGCGCCAGGCGTTAACTTCTAACCAGTCGGGTAATCGTCCTTTTTGTACTGTCATTTTTATTACTTATATCACCTCAATACCATCGCCAAAAAGTAGCGAAATAAGAGCGGTTGAATACCATGCGTTTTTTATCCGACCAAGGAGAAAAGCGCAAAAGGAAACAACCGCTCATGCCAGATATAATAGTTATTTTACAGTGTTTAAGCCAATGTGTTGATAAGACGACCCTACGCCAATTGAGTTGCATCGTCCTGGCGATGTTGGCCATGACGGGCCGGGTGACCATGTTGGGCATCTCCCGTTGGACAGAAAAAGGAGGGAGTTACCGAACCATCCAGAGATTTTTCAACAGCCCAATCGGGTGGGCAAAAGTAAATTGGTTTATGATTCGGCATCATCTGTTTGACCCAGAAGATGTAATTTTGGTCGGTGGTGATGAGAGTGTAGCGACCAAGTCAGGCCAGAAAAGCTACGGCCTGGGTCGTTTCTTCTCGTCACTATACGGCAAGCCGGTGCCAGGACTATCTTTTTTCAGTTTGTCGTTGATCAGCGTCAAAGAACGGAGCTCCTATCCGGTAATGACGGAGCAAGTGGTCAAAGCAGAAGAAGAAAAGCCGGACAAAAAGAAATCAGGCAAAAAGGTCAAAAAGCAGAGCAGAAAACGAGGACGACCCCAAGGGAGCAAGAATAAAAACCGGCGAGAGGTTGAATTGACGCTCTATTTACTTCAAATTCAAACGATGCTCAAAAGGCTACTGTCGTTGCTTGGGATTGACCTGATCCCGCTCTACTGTGTCATGGACGGTGCTTTTGGCAACAATAATGCCTTACAAATGGTTCGACAATGTTCCTTGCATCTCATTTCCAAATTGCGCTATGATGCGGCTCTGTACTTCCCTTATGATGGCAAACAAAAAAAGCGTGGTGCCAACAAAAAGTATGGAACCAAACTCGATTATGACCATATTCCCGACCAATATCTCAAAGAGACCACTCTCCTGGATGGCA
>JAGRBZ010000533.1 GCA_020433805.1 Anaerolineae bacterium | reverse complement strand
CACAGCCGGCTGCATGGCAGCCAATCGTACCGGGTGCCGTGGCTGTTCGATGACGAAGCGGTCGATGTGCTGCGCCATTTTACTAAACTCAAATGCCGCTTGATGCCCTACCTGTTCAACGCCGCCATCCAGGCCCATGGTGTCGGCACACCCATGATGCGAGCCATGATGTTTGAATTTCCCGATGATCCGGCCTGCGATTATCTCGACCGGCAGTATATGCTGGGCGACTCGCTGCTGGTGGTTCCCGTTTTTACGCCGGATGGCAGTGTCGATTATTATTTGCCGGAGGGCCACTGGACTCACCTTTTGACCGGCCAGGTCATCGAAGGTGGTCGCTGGCGGCGCGAAAACCACGATTTTATGAGTTTGCCGCTGCTAGTACGGCCCAATTCGGTTTTGGCTGTCGGCAACAGAGACGACCTGCCTGATTACGACTACAGCGATGGCCTGACCTTACAAATCTACCAATTAGATGATGGAGCCACCGTCACCGTTTCTATTCCGTCGATCTCAGGCGACATTACCACCACATTTGATGTAAAGCGGGAAGGTGAAACTATTACTGTGGCCGGTTGGGGTCATATTAAAGATTGGCGCGTACTTTTGGCCGGTATCGATGCGGTTGAACCCATCGCAGCGGTTGAAGTCGACAGTAGTCCTCAAGGTGTCATCGTCACCCCACCGGCAGGAACTGACCACCTCGAAATCGTTCTGCCCGCATCTTAGAAGCGACTTTTCCAATACAGGACTTACGCAGAATGTAGAACAATTTAGCAAATTGTTCCGAATCGTGGATATTCGCGTGGCGCAAATCGGCAATTTACGCTACAAAATCGAGAATTTGCGTAAGTCCTGCAATACTGAAATTGAGAGGCGGAGTGAGCATCCTCAGATGCGAACGGGGGGGGGCAAACCGCTCCGCATCTGAGGATGCGCCGCTCCTCAAAATTCCCCTAATCCCTCGACTTCCGCTCTCCTACGCCTTTGTGGAATTGATTTTCTCAGCAATCTCTGTTGCCAAATTTATTTGGATCAGGTATGGTATATGGCTATATTGAGAACTCAGCTTGCTGCCGTGGGTGGAAAATACCGGGACATCGCAAGCAATTGTGAAGGGTGTTTTTATTAAAAATTCACAATTTTGTCAATATGGAACTACCAGCCAATACGGTTGTCCCGCTCACGCAGAGGCATATTTATGAAAAATACACTGCTCAACAATCTGTGGAAAATCTATCATCGGCCCGACCGCCCCGAACCCTTTAGCGGCGACAGCGACCTTTTTTGGAGCGACCCCGACTTCTCCGAGCGCATCTTAGAGCAGCATCTGGATGACAGCAACGGCGCGGCCTCGCGTCCGGCGAATGAGCGGGCGGCGCAGTTGGTTTGGCTGTGGGATAAGCTGGGTTTGCAGCCCGCTCAGCATGTGTTCGATGTAACCTGCGGCCCCGGCCTCTTCGCCGTAGAGCTGGCTCGCTACGGCTGCACCGTCACTGGCATCGACTTCAGCCCGGCCTCGATTGATTACGCCCAAGATTTAGTCATAGCTGAGGGCATGGCCGATAAGTGCCATTTTGTTGAGCAGGATATTCGAAAGATGGATTACAGCGGCGCTAATTTCGACGCGGCGATACTGCTCTACGGCCAACTGGCGGTCTTTCGCCGTGAAGAGGCGCAGGCGATTTTGGAGAAAATTGCGCAAGCGTTGAAACCAGGGGCGCGGTTGTGTCTTGAGCTACTCGATCAGGCCAAGGTTGATAAAACGGACAGTAGTTGGTGGTTTACCGATGACTCCGGCTTGTGGGACGACGCCCCTTATTTGCATTTAGGGGAACGTTTCTGGTTTCCCGAAGACGAATCTTCCATCGAGCGCTACCAGATTATTCACCTAACTACCGGCGAACTCACCAAAATTCACATCAGCGATCAAACCTACGCTGTCGAAACGATGATTTCTATGCTGCACCGGGCCGGATTTTCCCACGTTGATATCTATATGGCCTGGGATCAATTACCGGTGATTGATGCGGAAGAGTGGGTAGCCTACGTTGCTACAAAATAACTAGCGACGCAGTTCCGCCGGCAGTTGAGCCAGCCAGCCCACCTCTACCACACCCCACAATCCCACCAAAATCGCTTCAGCTGCATCGTGGCGCAATGAAGTCGGACGAGCCGCTTTAGACCAGTTTATTACCCGGCGGGCCAACTCATCGGCAACGCGTTTGGCCTGGGAACCGCTGCGCTGTTCGCGAGGATGAAGAAATTGGCTGCGCCAGTCAGCGGCGCTAATTTGACGCAGCTTGATGCCGCGCCATTCGGCTTCGCTTTCCCAAATTTCGGCCAGGTCGCCGCCGCCTTCAATAATCAGTCGCTCCAGGCCTGTAATTTCATCGAGCACCGCTTTTACGCCGCGTTTCAGGCGAGCCGCGCTGCCGAAGTTCTTCGATCGATACCACACCAGGCGTCCGTCGCGCCCGTACAGCGCCAGCCCCGTGCGGACGCCTAAGTCAACTGCCAGTAGAAAGATGGATTGCCTCCCCGTCTATGCATCCCCATACAGCCGCTTAAAGTGGCGATCCGAGTTCATACCGCCTTTCAGTTCCGTGCGACCGTGCAGCATACGATCATTGTCGAAGATAAACATCGTGCCGGGAGCGACATCGACATAAATGATGTTATCGTTGATGGCCGCGAAGAAATTTTGCACAGGGGCCGGCGGCTCGTCCAGCAAGTCGTATCGGAAGCGGATGAACGGACCTTCACCGCGGTCGGTGACGATGGGGTCGGTGAGGGGCGGGTAATCGATATGGTCCGGCGCGGGAAAGGTGACCGGCTGCGTTTTGAGATAGTCCACATCCTCCGGGCTGAGATCAGCCAGTGCCTTCCAGCCGTCGGCCAGCAGGGGCCGCCCGCCGCCCGCCGATTCCGGCTGCACGCAGAACATAGCGATATATTTGGGCGGTTTCTCAAACCAACTCAGATCGGTGTGCAGATCGAACACGCCGGTGCCGGCGTAAGAGGCCGGTTGAAAGCCCGGTTTGGGTTTCAAATCCATCACCAGCGGCAACCCCAAATAAGAGATAGGCTGCGCAAAGGTAGCGACCGCCGTTTCAAGCGTATCGTTCGGGTCGTGCAAACCGGCCTCTTTTATCAGCACATAGCCATTTTCTTGCAGTTCTTTGAGTAGATCCATGCTGTTCCTCCGTAAAAATAGTTGGATAGTTTTGTTAGTTGGCTCGTTAGTTGGTTGGTACGAAAGGTTTGGTAATCGGCATAGTCACAGCCTGCCCATTACCTTTTGAAGTGGATAAAGCTTAACGGTAAATAAATCTTACTCATCCTGCCCTAACGGGCAAAAATTGAGACTTCTCAATATGCAAAAATGTCCGTGAGCATCGTAAGATAAAGATTTATTTGTCCTCTTGTAGCTTTTATACTACATTAATTTTTTTGGTCCAAATGTACATACAGAACTGCGGAGTGTTTATAAGATGAATCAAGTAACTGCAAAATATGAAACGGGCTTAAAAGCAGCTTTGATGGAACCCGAGGAAGCGACTGCTTACCTCGATAGTGCCCTTGAAGAAAATGATCAAGAGGTGTTCTTGTTGGCGTTGCGCGATATCGCCGATGCGCATGGCTTTTCAAAGGTGGCGCAGGATACGCTTCTTAATCGGGAAAATCTTTATCGGATGTTATCCTCAACAGGAAATCCTCAACTTTCCAGTTTGATAACCTTATTACAGAGTTTTGGTTTGCGTTTGTCTGTTGAAGTTAAGCAGACGGTTGACAAAATGTAGAACGTAGAACGTGGGACGTGAAACCTTGTAGTAAATCCACGTTCCACGTCCCACGTCAAATTTTGCCCCTCAACTTCTATGGAAAGCAGCAAGACCACCTAATTCTTACTATGCAAATAATCAATCATTGATGGCGTGACTAACGGCACCACGTCATCGATCATGTGAGGCATCAAATTATCCATCACTTGCGGCATGAGCGCGGGCATTTGCTCGGCCATGTAGTCGGGCATGGGGATGCGCTCTTTGACGCGATCGAGCATGACGGGCATGACTTTGGGCATCATTTTGGGCAGTAAGCGCGGGAAGAGGATGGGGAACATCGGCTTCATCGCTTCCAGCGAGCCGGGGATTTTGCCCATTTGGCGCATCATCGGCCCCATGCCGTACGGCATCGCGTCGATCAACTCCGGCCACATGGTGCCCATCAAATCGGCAAAGCCTTCGGGCGTCATCAGCGCGATCATCTTCTCGAACACGGCCCACTGGGCGCGAACTTCGGGGTGAGGATCGGGCAGATTGATGCCTAACGCTTCGGCGGTGAAGTGGGCCAGGTCAATGACCTCGATCGGCGACTCCCGTTTTTCGGCGCTAACCCGCAGTTGGAACTCGCAGCAGGGACACAGAGCCAGCACTTTGTCGGCGCCGACCTCGACGGCCTCATCCAGCCGAGACTTGCCGATGTCGTGGGCCACCTGCGGCTCCTTGAGCAGGGTTAAGACCGAACCGCAGCAGTGCGCGGTCTGGCGGTTGTGGGTCATCTCGACAAAGTTGACATTGGGAATGGCCTTGATCACGTCGCGCGGTGGTTCGAACACGCCGGAGGCACGCCCAATGTGGCAGGAGTCGTGCCAGGTGACGGTGCAGTTCGGCATGTTGTTCTCCGGGAATTGAAACTCGCCGGTGGTGAGCTTTTCGCTAATGACTTCGCTGTAATGTTTAGCGGTGATGTCGTAGTCGATGCCCAATTTCTCGGCCCACTGCGGATAGACCTGCCGCCACATCATATCGCAGGCCGGACAGGAGGCGATGACCGTATCGGCCCCGGCATCTTTGACGGCCTGGATGTTTTTCTTCATCGTGTCGGCAAACAGCTCCCACTTGCCGGCGACCAGCATCGGGGTGGCGCAGCAATTTTCGGCTTCGCCCAGATAGGTGAAATCGACGCCCGCCGCATCGAGCAGCTTGACCGTGCCGATGCCGATGTCGTTTTCTACATAACTGGCCGTGCAGCCGGCGAAATAAACGTTCTTCGATTTTTTACCGGGTCCGTGCGCTTCTTTGAGTTCGTCGGGGAACCAGTCGCTGCGGTTGTCGCGATAGCCGGCCCAAATGTTGCCCTGCGACTCCAGCGCCGAGGC
>JAGRBZ010000532.1 GCA_020433805.1 Anaerolineae bacterium | reverse complement strand
AGTTGGGCGATTGCCAATGGGTGATGCCCGGCATAATCAGCGACTCGACATCGCTGAGCATCGCTTCGATACTTTCACCCTCAATGGGCGGTCGAGCCGGCAGAGAAGCCCGAATTTGGCCCGGCTTCACCTGAGACAGCACGGGCAGCGACTCAACCTGCTCCATGTAATCGGCAATCCAGTCGACCACGGTGCGGCCATAATGGCGAAACTCGTCCGGGGTCATATGGTAACTTTTGGGTGCTGCCATCTACTTCCCTTTCCATTCCGCCGGACGTTTGGCGATAAAAGCGGCCATGCCCTCTTTTTGATCTTCGGTGCCAAACAGCATCGTAAAGAGACGGCGCTCCAGATAGACCCCTTCAGCCAGCGTGGTCTCAAGCGCTTTGTTGACGGCCTCTTTGCCTATACGAACCGCAACCGGCGATTTGCTCGCAATCTCGGCGGCCAGTTTGATGGCTTCATCGAGATATTGATCGGCCGGGGCAACTTTATTAATCAGGTTAAAACCCAAGGCTTCTTCAGCCGTTAGAGTACGATTAGCCAGCACCATTTCCATAGCGATGGCCTTACCCACAGCGCGGGTCAACCGCTGCGTGCCACCAGCCCCCGGAATAATGCCTAAATTGATTTCCGGTTGGCCGAAGCGCGCCGTCTCGGAAGCGACGATCATATCACAGACCATCGCCAACTCGCAGCCGCCGCCCAGACACCAGCCGCTCACGGCAGCGATAATCGGCTTTGTGATCGACTGCAAGCGATCCCACAAATCGAGAAAGACCATGTTAAGCTGCTCGACAACCGAGGCTTCGGCCATCTGTTTAATATCGGCCCCGGCGGCAAAGGCTTTGTCGCTGCCGGTCAAAACCAAACAGCCGATGCTGTCATCGGCATCGAAATCGGCAAAAGCCTCGTTGACTTCCAGCATCAGCGGCGTACTGAGCGCGTTCAGCGCCTTGGGACGGTTAAGTTGCACAATACCCACGCGCCCTTCGGTGCGAACCAGAATATTTTCATAGGTTTTTACATCAGACATTTTAGGAATCCTCTCATCATTGAAAATTTATTATTTTTTGGAGATCTTACTCCAAAACGTAAAGCGCAATGCGTAATGTTAGATTTACGCATTACGCTTTACGTTTTATCTATTCCATTTCGCTTTTGTAGCCTGAATGACCTGGGCAATCTCTGCCTCGTACAACTCACTTAGCCGACGCGTCAGAGAACCATACTTGCCGTCGCCGATCACACGGCCATCGACCTCAATAACAGGGGTTAATCCACCAAACGTCCCGGTGACAAACGCCTCATCGGCATCATAGACATCGGTCAGTGAAAAATTCTTTTCATACACGATGATGCCGTGCTTACGTCCAACCTCGATGACTTTGCCTCGGGTGATGCCGTTCATACAGTATTGGCCGGTCGATGTCCAGACTTCGCCGTTCTTGATCATAAAAAAGTTGGTAGCGTTACAGGTGCTGACAAAACCGTGAATGTCGAGCATCAACGCCTCATCGGCTCCGGCTTGGAGCGCCTGCACCAGGGCGATGACCTCGTGCAGCTTGCTGTGGCAATTGAGCCGGGGATCGAGATAATCGGGCGAGCCGCGCCGTACCGTCGAGGTAAAAAGCGTGACGCCCTGCTCTTTGGTGGTCGGGTCGGCCTGTTTATGCTCGGCGATAATGACAATCGTGGGCGGGCTGATGGTCAAGCGGGGGTCTTGCGACGGGGTTTTTTTGATGCCTCGGGTTATCATAAAGCGAACGTGGACGCTGGTTGTCATGTTGTTGGCGGCGATGGTTTTCTCGATGGCGGCGGTTAACTCTGCGCGAGTCATGCCGATGTCCATGCCGATGGCCTTAGCGCCCTGGTAAAGCCGGTCGAGATGCTGATCGAGAAAAACCAACACGCCATCATGCAGTCGAACGGCCTCCCAAACGCCGTCACCTACCAAATAGCCGCTGTCAAAAACCGAAATCTTGGCCTCGGCGCGGGGGAAAAGCTCACCATTGATGGAGATGAGGATATTATCGTTGCGGGGGTCAGGTAAAGCGTTGTGTGTTCCGTGGGTCATACTTTCACCTCAATTGCAAAATGGCCCTCATTATACCACCGTTGCAAGGGATTGATAAGATGATGGGTTTGAACTTTTGGTGTATAATTAAGGAGATTAGAGATTGGGAGATAAGGAGATTGCTAAAGTCAATCTTCCAATCTCTAATCTCTAATCTCCATCCGTATCCCCTGATAGTGAGGCGCGAAATGTCATCAAAACAGTATAAAATCGGTCTTTTTTACCTTTGTTTGGCTATTTTTCTCTTATTCGGTCTGATCGGATGCAGTTCGCTGAAAGACGTTTCAAGCGCTGTCATCGACAGCGGCGCGGAGACGCTGACCGACGCCTTACAGCCCAACCCCGATTTAACGCCCGAAGACGTCGTTAGAATTCAGGTTGAAGCCCTCCAGAGTAATGACAGCGAGGATACCGGTATCGAAATTGCCTTTCGATTTGCCTCGCCGGACAACCGCCAGATTACAGGCCCGTTACATCGCTTTGTGAACCTGGTTAAAAACCCGGCTTACCGACCGATGCTCAACCATAAAGAAGCCGAATACGACGCTATTGAAATATCCGACGACACCGCGCAGCAACGTGTCACCATTATTGGTGCCGATGGCTCGGCCAACGTTTATCTGTTTGAGCTTTCTAAACACGACACCCCTTCGTGCGACGGCTGCTGGATGACCGACAGCGTCTCGTTTGTGCCCACCCGGCGGCAAAACATGACCGGGGCCTAACCCGATGCGGACGGTCACAAAACGGACCCGGTTAACCGCTCTCGATTTGCAGCATATACGCCATTTAGCTCAAGAATGCAGCCATCACGAAGGGCTGACGATGAAGCTCAATTGGAGAACCCTGCAAAGCCGCCCCGGCACGGTCACCGACGACTTCTTGATGTTTGTCGATAACCAATTGGTCGGCTACCTGGCTCTCTACGCATTTAACCGGCAAGAAGCTGAGGTCAGCGCGATGACCCGGCCTGACGACCGCCGCCAGGGGATATTCAGCCAACTTCTGGCCGAAGCCCGCCGCTCACTCGCCGAGCGCAACATCCCTGACTTCCTTTTTATTTGCGAACAAAAATCGGCATCGGCGCGCCATACAATGACCGCAATTGGCAGCGCGTACGAATTTTCCGAATACAAAATGATGCTCGAACAGGTGCCGGCCCTCAAGCCGAATCCGCACCTGGCGCTACGATTGGCGCAGCCTGGTGATTTCCCGATGATGGCCGAGTTGGATAAAATCTGTTTCGGGGTCGAACCGGATAGTACGCTGGCAAACTTAAGCCGGGAAGGCCAAAATTACCATCAGCGTAACTGGATAATCATGGTTGATAACACCATCGCCGGTAAAATTCATGTAACCATCGGCCCCGAAGAAATCTATCTTTTCGGTTTTGGAATCCTTCCTGAGTTTCGAGGGCAAGGGTGCGGCCGTTCGGTTCTGGCCCAGGTGGTCAACCAACTGGCCGACGAGCGCCGCCAGCCTATTGCCTTGGAAGTTGCCGGCACCAATCGCCATGCTTTGACTCTCTACCAACAGTGCGGTTTCCGCGAGGTGACCGCTTATGATTACTATCGACAAGCGGTATAACCCATGACAACCATTCAAATATTAGATTTTGTCGATGGAGCACGGCAAGCCATCGGCCTGACCGTGGTCATTGATGTTTTTCGGGCTTTTTCGACAGCCTGCTATCTGTTCGCTCAGGGCGCAGAGCGCGTTATTCCGGTGGGCGGATTGGAAACCGCCCGTAGGTTACAGCAACAAAACGACAATTTCATTTTAATTGGAGAACGGGGCGGTCGGAAGGTCTCCGGCTTTCGCTATGGCAATTCGCCCGCAGAAATCGACGGAGCCAATTTTACCGGCAAAACGGTCGTTCACACAACCACCAATGGCACGAAGGGCTTGGTCAATGCCCAGGCCGCCGATGAGGTTATCACCGGTAGTTTCGTCAATGCTGAAGCGATTGTGGACTACATTCAGGCTAAAAATCCAAAAACCGTGTCGCTGGTGGCAATGGGTTCCAACTCCGGCTGGCGGGCCGAGGAAGACACGGCCTGCGCGGAGTATATCAGAGCACGCTTAGAAGGCCAGCAGCCCGATTTTGCGGCGATCAAGACCGATTTACGCTCCAGCCACACCGGTCGCAAGTTTTTCGATCCCACAGTAACGTGGGCACTCGAAGGAGATTTTGATTTGTGCCTGGCCCTCGACAGATTCGATTTTGTGTTGCAAACGCAGCCGTATCAAGATGGGTTGTTGTCGCTGCACAAAATCGAGATGAATGCATAACTTCATGAGGTTAGATGGAGCCATACAGCGCGAGGCTACCTAACCTATACTAATATCATATAAATCCAGTACTTTTCAAGAGAATGTTTGGTAGGGGCGATGGCAACGTCAACGAATCATCCGTGCCCAATAGGTCGCCCAATGACGTTGCCTCGCCCGCCAACGGAACGGCCCGGTGATTAGTACCGATTGCTATATTCCCCGACCACGGGCGAGGCAATCGGATTGGGGTTTGCGTTCCCTCACCACTGCTCGGGCCGATTGCCATCGTCCCTACGTCACTCCATGAAATCTCGATCAAAAAATTTCGATTTCAAATTGATGTCAGTATAGAGAGAAAATACCGCCTCTTACGCTTCACTCTGCCAGGCGACCTTGCCGATAAAAAACGGCCCCAGGTTTTCCAGGTGTTGAGACGTCTGCTTGGTTTTGCGCATGGCTTGAATGACGGCAGAAATGGGGTAGAGTTCGTGCCCTAAAACGCCGATGACAAAATCGTTATCATTTTTATCCAGACCGTGACAAGCCAGCCGAATATCTTTGGCGTATCCGGCCCGCCCGAAGGTAAAACCAATGCCGCCGTGCTCCATCAACACCACCCGCTGTTCCTGTTCCGGCAGCGTTTCAAACAGTTTGGACCGCTGAAGGGGATACCACACAACCCACGGCAGTTCGGGATCGATGACGCGCTGGCGGGGGCGGGTAATGAGCGTGGCTTCCAAATCATCTTCGTAGCCGATGGCGTAGGTTCGGCCCAACATGGTGTACTCGGGTTTGGGGGTTAAGTCGGCAAAAGGAGG
>JAGRBZ010000531.1 GCA_020433805.1 Anaerolineae bacterium | reverse complement strand
CCTGGAGCGGTTCAGTGGCCTCATTCCCATCAGTAATTCAGTGTTTCTCTCTCGCCCCATAACTGAAACGCACCCCTTCTAAACATAAAGATTGTCTTTTTGTCCCCTTAAGCTATAATAAAAGCGCCTATTTATTTGATTTCACTTTAATATCCACAAGGAGGTGAAAGACGTGGAAGCACTCTTTGGGTTAATTCCATGTTTTGGATTATTGGGAGTTCTCATTCTCTTCCTACTCTTCTCGTCTGTTAAAGTCGTGCAAGAGTACGAACGAGGTGTCATTTTTCGCTTAGGGCGTTTCGTTGGAGCTAAAGGACCGGGTATATTCTTCATTGTGCCGTTTATCGATAGGATCATGAAGGTTGATTTGCGTACCGTTACCTTGGATGTTCCCAGCCAAGAGGCAATTACGCTCGATAACGTAACCCTCAAAGTCAATGCTGTGGTTTATTTTCGGGTGATGGACCCCGGCAAAGCCATCATTCAAATTGAAGATTATCGACGAGCGACGTGGCAAATTGCCCAAACGACCCTGCGAAATGTCATCGGGCAGAGCGAGTTAGATGATCTGCTTGCTAACCGGGAAAAGATTAACGAAGAAATCCGGCAAATCATTGATGATCAAACCGAACCATGGGGCATTAAGGTCTCGATTGTAGAAGTGAAAGATGTTGAATTGCCCCAAGCCATGCAGCGGGCAATGGCACGACAAGCCGAGGCCGAGCGTGAAAAACGCGCTAAAATTATTCATGCCTCCGGGGAATTTGAGGCCTCTAAGCAGTTGGCTGAAGCGGCTGAAATCATTGGTCGTGATCCGGCCGCACTACAACTCCGCTACCTGCAAACGCTAACCGAGGTGGCTGCTGAGAAAAACTCAACCATTATCTTCCCTCTCCCCATTGACGTCATTTCAGCAGTACTGAATGGCTTCAACCGGCGAGCGGATAATAATACATCAGATTGATTAAATTGGTTAATTCAAAAGTTACCAAGCGGCACCGTTTTTACAGTGCCGCTTATTTTTTACGACGTCAAATAACATTATGTTGAATCGGAAGATTTTGTGTGGTATAATGCGTTAAAATGTTAGCAATTACTATGAGGCAATCTGATGAGTGGAATTGTCGGCGCAATAAAAACCCTGTACGTTAAACTTTTGGTGTGGTTAGGTGCGGAGCCTCCGGAGGGTTTCGAGCAGCTTTTACCTGATACAACGTTGCCCAAAACATACACACTCAAGCAGGGTGATACACTTTTTTCCGTCGCCAGAAAATTTGGCGTTCATTATGAGCGTATCGCCCAGGCCAACGGCATCAAAGATCTGGAGTCGGTCAAGCCTGGTCAAACGCTAACCATCCCCGGTCCTGATTGGACGCCAGAAGAAGAACCTGCCCCAGAAAAGCCCGAAGAAACGAAACCACCCACAAAGCCCTCCAAACCTATTTCCAAAGAAGAGCCAATCGAAGAGGTACCGGTTGAAGAGCCGCCTGAAGAAGAGGAATCCGCAACCGATGTCGAGCTACCGGAGTGGCTGGAAGATGTCGAACCGGAAGAGGTTGAGGAAACACCTGAGCCGGAAGAACCTGATGAAGAACAACCGGCTCCCGAACATATCCAAGAGCCACTGCCCGATTTAGAAACAGATGAGGAAAACGACGCTATAGAAGAAGCACCGCCAGAAGAGGAAATGGTGTTTCGCTATGAGGTCCAGCGTGGTGATACCCTTAACGCTATTGCTCGGCGCTACAGTACTACGGTTAAAGAGCTTACTGAAGCCAACAATTTGGCCGATACAAATATCTTTCCCGGCCAAAAACTGATAATTCCCGGCTACCGGTTGCCCAAAACCGAGCCAACACCGGATGCACCGCCCCATCGCCCACTCCCGGATGTGGGAGACCAATTTGTTTATACGGTCGTCAGCGGCGATACCCTAAGTTCGATTGCCAAACGGTATGGTATTACCGTACGCGAACTTATCGATGCCAACCAGCTTGAAGATCCCAATCGCATTCATATTGGGCAAAAGTTAATTATTCCGGGCGTATTGCCTGTTCCAGAGCGTCCCAAAACGCCGGACGAGCCAGAACCCAGACCTATACCGATTGCCCCTGTTGACCCCGATTTTCCACCAATAGGACCGTCTACAGCGATTAGGGCTTTATACACCAGTTATTTTGCCATCGGTCAAACTGATTTTCGCCAGGGACTCTTTAATTTACTTGATACAACGGAATTGAATGCGGTGGTCATTGATGCAAAAAGCGATTATGGCTGGCTAAGTTATCCTACGCAAGTTGCCTGGGCTAAAGAAGTAGGGGCCAACCGCCCTATGGTTCAAGATTTTCAAGAACTTATGGAACAGCTTAAGGCGCGAGGCATTTACACGGTGGCGCGCATGGTCACATTCAAAGACAACTTACTGGCCAAAAGCTACCCGGAGTTGGCGATTAAGACGGAGGCCGGGAGTATCTGGCAAGATAACAATAATATGGCCTGGGCAGATCCGTTTTTGCGTGAGGTATGGGACTACAACATTCAGGTGTCAACCGAGGCTGTTCAATTCGGTTTTGATGAAATTCTGTTCGATTTCTTGCGCTTTCCAACCGTGAGCCAGGCCGGTACACCATTTTTATCACAAGAAATCACAAAAGAAACGCGTATGGCGGCTATAAATGGCTTTCTCAGTGTCGCACGCGGCCAGCTAAAACCCCTGGGCGTAAAAATAGCCGCCAGCACATTTGGCTACACCTCCTGGCGCAGCGACGACTCGCTTATCGGCCAAAATATCGAGCGCATGGCCCAGTATTTGGATGTTATGTGTCCCACGCTCTCACCTTCCACATTTAGTAAAGGGATACCCGGCTATAAAGTGGCGATTGCCCACCCCTATGAAGTGGTTTATCAGAGCGCGCTCCAAGCCGTCAACAGGGTCCAATCATCCGGCTGCACCGTACGACCGTGGATTCAAGATTTTCAAGACTACCGTTTTGATCAACGTAGTTATGGTCGTGAGGAAATTCAAGCTCAAATTAAAGGCTGTTTTGATGCCGGCTGCGAAGGATTTATGGCTTGGAACCCGCAAGGAGACTACACCAGCGAAGCCTATGCTCCGATAATAGCGCCAGAACCCTCCATATAAAACACGGCACGGCTCGGGTGACAATCCGAGCCGTGCCGTGCAAAAAACGTCTTATGAATTAAAGACCAAAAGCGCTTATAATGCCGCCTTTGCGGTTTCCACTAATTTTGTAAAAGCAGCAGCATCACTTACAGCAATATCAGCCAATACTTTCCGATCAAGTTCAATGCCTGCTTTTTTAAGCCCATTCATAAATGTGCTGTAGCTCATATCATTTTGCCGGGAAGCAGCATTAATTCTGGCAATCCACAGTTTACGGAATTCACGCTTGCGTACGCGCCGGTCGCGGTAAGCGTACTCAAGCGATTTCATCATGGCTTCATTAGCGCGTTTAAAGAGCTTATGCTTACTGCCGCGCTGACCTTTGGTTAGCGCCAACACCTTTTTATGGCGCCGTTGGGTTTGCGGTCCACCTTTTACTCTCACAATATACCTCTACTTTCCTTTTTTCGCGTACGGGATAAGCTTTTGTATGCGCTTCTTTTCGCCCGTTGTTGTAACTTCGATCATCTCATCGAAAAGATATTTTACACGTTTGCTTTTTTTACGGCGCAAGTGACTTTTGCCGATTTTGGTACGCATCAATTTACCGGAACCAGTATACTTGAAACGTTTTGCGGTTGATTTGTGCGTTTTTATCTTTGGCATTACAGCTTAATCCTTTATCCTAATTGTTCAGATTATTCAAACGGAATATATTTTCAGCCGCTAGGGCGTATACATTACTTATTTGGAGCCAAGACCATTAACATGGTCATCCCTTCTTTAGAAGGGCGCTGCTCAACAATAGCCACATCCTCTAGCTCTTCGGCAATATGGGTCATCAAATCTAAAGCAACCTCTGGGTGAGTCACTTCTCGACCTCTAAAACGGAGCCGAACCTTAACTTTCGCTCCTCGGTTCAAGAAAGTTCTGGCTTGTTTCAACTTATAGCCAATATCGTGCTCACCTGTTTTTGGGCGCAAACGAATTTCTTTGACTTCTACTTTGGTTTGACTCTTTCGAGCATCACGTTCCCGCTTTTGGGCTTCGTACAAATATTTGCCGTAATCCATCAACCGGCAAACCGGCGGCTTTGCATTCGGAGCGACTTCAACCAAATCTGTTTCGCGATCCTGTGCAATTCTAAGCGCTTCTTTGGTTGACATGATACCCAACTGTTCACCCCCTACGTCAATGAGACGGACTTCGGGTGACCTTATTTGCTCGTTAATATTGCGCTCATCTTTGTTACTTATGACTCACTCCCCCTCTTAATACGAGTAAAACGTTTAACATGTGCCTTTAAATCTTTAATTTTTCATTACAAGTGCAGCTATAAAATATATCATATGGGGGCGTTCTCGTCAAGTTGAAACCGGCCCTATGGGTGTTATTTGTGCCCATGCTATCAGCAAGAGCCATTACCCGCTAGGCCACAAAAAGGCCTCGAACAAACATGGATCAGCTAAAGCCAAGAAAATACTCATGGTAATCTGACATTAGCTATTCAAGGGAAATAAAAAAAGCCTTCTTGGCAATGGCTTACTCTCCCAGAGGGTCGCCCCTCAAGTACCATCAGCGCTGACGGGCTTAACTGCCGGGTTCGGGATGGATCCGGGTGTGTCCCCGTCGCTAAAATCACCAAAAAGACTTTTGTTTACATGATTTACGACAAATTATAAATTTGTATCAGGGTAATACCCTAAAAACTAGATAGAACGGGTTAGTCCAGGACAAAAATGATTTTACATTTGAAAAATTAAGCCTTTGGCCATTAGTATGGCTTAGCTCAACACATCGCTGCGCTTACACATGCCACCTATCAAACTGGTAGTCTACCAGCGGCCTCTCCCGGATTGTCCGGATGGTAATCTCATCTTGAGGCAAGTTTCCCACTTAGATGCTTTCAGCGGTTATCTTTTCCCAACATAGCTACCCAGCAATGCTCCTGGCGGAACAACTGGCACACCAGCGGTTGGTTCACCCCGGTCCTCTCGTACTAGGGGCAAGCCCTCGCAAATTACCTACGCCCACAGAGGATAGAGACCGACCTGTCTCACGACGGTCTGAA
>JAGRBZ010000530.1 GCA_020433805.1 Anaerolineae bacterium | reverse complement strand
GGTGTGACGCCTTTTAGACGCATCGAACGGTGAGATTCTTACCAGGCGATGCACACCCCGTTCGGCCTTGAGATAGCCGTAGGTAAAGCCGCCGGTTATTTCAATCGTTACACTCTTCAGCCCGGCTTCTTCCCCTTTGGTCTCGTCGATGATAACCGCTTTGTAGCCACTGGCCTCAGCCCACCGTACATACATACGCATCAGCATTTCGGCCCAATCCTGGCTCTCGGTGCCGCCTGCTCCGGCGTGGATCGACAGCAAAGCATCGTCCTTGTCGTGCTTGCCAGAGAAGGCGAGTTGAAACTCCAGTTTTTCAAGCTGCTTTTCGATAGTATCCGTTTCGGCAGCTAACTCGTCAAGCATACCAGCATCTTCATCGTCCGAAGCCATCTCAGCCAGAGTTAAAGCATCCTGAGCGCGTCGATGCAATCCTTGCCACGTTGATACCTGATCGCGCAGGGTGGAGAGATTCTGCATTTTCTCCTGCGCCTGACGCTGATCGTTCCAAAAATCGGGTGCCTGTGATTCCTTCTCTAAGGCTTTGGCTTGTTCCTCTTTGCCTGCGATGTCAAAGGCGCACCATGTTTGAACCGATGCGGTTGACCGCCTCGGTAAGTCGGCTGTTTACATCATCCATAGGGTTTACTCCTTCATCTGGTTTGCTGGATGAACGGTAACGTCAAACAAAACCGATATTATACAGAAAAAGGTTAGAACGGGGAAATTTATACGCTAGTTTTCAGAGCCGAGTCTCATCTGACTGATGATCAAACCGATGACCACAACCAGCAGCGCCAGCCCGGTGATGATGGCCCCTGTCCGCAGCGACGTCGGCTTGAACGCGAATACAAGCGTATGCTGCCCCTCCGGCACAGCGACCGACCGAAACATGATATTGGCCGTCTCGATTTCAACAGCCTTACCGTCGAGCGTAGCTTGCCAGCCGGGATAATCGGTGTCGCTCAGGACAACCCAGCCCGGTGAATTGAGTGAGATCGCCATTTCGATGCGCTCAGGTGTGTAGGAGAGTATATCGACCTGATCCTGGGCCGAAGGTGTGCCTCGTGTTTCGACACCCGGCGTTTCGCCGTTTTCAGCCACGCGCATCACAGTAACCGCCGGATCGAACTCAGGCGATTTCATCCGCTTGATGGCTGCGCTTTCATCAGGCACGGTTTCCGCCTGGTGTACAACAAAAACGCGGGGGAGGACATCGTCATTTTCATACACTTTGACGTCGCCGGAGTGAACCTGCCCGTAATCCCCTTCGGTTGAGAGAATAACGGAGCGGCTGGTCGTTGTCGGCTGATGAATGAGGCTGAGACCGCGCAGCACAAACGTCCCTTCCGGCAGTAGAGCCTCGACCGAAATGTCAACGATGGGTTGGGTCTGGTCGACAGAAACAACGCTGATGTAATCGACCCCAGCCGCTTTGTAGGGCCAGGTGACACCGATGTTGGCCTGACTGTGAGCGACCTGCGGCAGCGAAGCGTAATCCCCCTCGGCTGTGTCTTGACCGGCCTGCAGGACAAAGCGGCTTTGCTCGCCATCGGCAAAGGTTAGCCTCACCTCGGCGATGGGCGTTTCGTCGGGGTGATGAGAGCCGCCTTCCAGATGCGAAACCAGACCAAGCGCGGTCGGTGGAAAGTCGGGAATATCGGTTGTGTCGATAACCTGACCGGGAGCCAGCCGGGCCGGAAATTGCAGGTCGTAAAAGATGCCGTCGATCCAGACATCGAACTGTTTGTCGGTGATAACCCAGCGCGTGTTGAGCAGCGACAGCAAGCGGCTGTCCGGCACAAAGCGCAGCTTCTCCCGCAAGCGACCGTCGGTCGAGAGATCATCGGCGGGCAGGAACAGCTCTTGCAGGGTGATGAACCGCTTGAGCGGCAGGATTCCGCCGTCGTAACCATCGACGCTGTGCAGGCCGTATAGCATCGGCAAGTTAAAAAAGAGGACTTCTTTCTCTTTGGTGGCGACGATGAGATCGTAGAGCGCCCTTTCGGACAGCCGGTCGCCGAAAGTGTTCGTCAAATCGGCCAGGTCGCCGGGATCGTAGGTGATGCCCGATAAACTGAGGAAACGGCCGGGTGGCGTCGGTTGATCGGGCGGGTCGTTGGCGATGAGAAAGGCGGTGGCATTGCGCATCGAGTGGTAGGCCTGGGGCGCGGTGGGGTGGTTGTAGTTGAGGGTTTGGGCGGCGAAGAAGAGTTCGAGGAGGAGGAGAGTGGTAAATAGTAATTGGTAATTGGTAATTAGAGATTGGAGATTGGAGATTGGAGATTGGGAGATTGAGAGATTGGGAGATTGGGAGATTGGAGATTGAGGTTTGGGGAGGTGGAGGGTGAGATAAAGGAGGGTGGTAACGGTCAGTGTTAGGATGAGCCAGCTTGCCAGGGTGACAAGGGGTGGGGTTTTCCAGATGATGAGAGCGAGTAGGAAGAGAACGGGAGCGGCGGGGAGGATGAGTCGCCAAGGGCGGGCGCGAAGCCAGTGTTGGATAGGGATAAGGTGGGTCTGAAGGTCGGCGGGTTGGCGCAGGGCGTCGAAGCCGTAGCCAGTGAGGATGGCGGCGGCGAAGGCGTACAGCAGCAGCCAGCGGGCCGGGACGCGAAACAGATCGAAGCCGGGCACGAGATGGTAGAGAGCCAGATAGAGCGGACCGGTGAAAATCCCCAGGCTAAGAATGAGGCCGCAGCCGCCGACAAAGAGAAAGCGGCGCGGTTCGGGTCGCCACAGGGCGGTGAGGCTACCCAGGAGGGCCAGCGCTAAGCCGCTGATGCCGATGTACGCCACCCACTCGCCGAACGCCTGGCCCAAAATCTGGGTCAACTCCAGACCGAACGGCGGAAGCAGACTATAATGAAGGTTGGTCGGGCGCAGGCTGAAGGAAACCGCCTCGCGAAAGGTCAGCCCCTCGCTGCGAATCGACAGGCCGGACAGCTCTGCCGTCGGCAAAAGTTGGATGGCGGCCAGGCCCACGGCCAGCAGGGACGCGAGAAGCAGCGGCCAAAGACGGTGCAGGAGGAATAGGGCGTGCCGGGCTAGGGACGCCGCCTGCTGACGAACAGGCTTTCGCTGAAAATAGGCCAAGATCGGTGTATCGAACTCGAACACGCCCTGCCACAGCGCGTACAGCCCCAAGCCGAACATGGCAATGAAGGCCGTTTGGGCGTGACCGGCCAGCAGGATGAGCGCGACGGTCAGCGCCAACAGCAGCAGCCAGAACCATCGGCGCGGCCGGTAGCCACTGAAATCGTAAAAAAGGAACAGCAGTGGCAACCAGGCAGCGGCTTGCAGTTGGTTGATGTGCTCCACCTGCGCTCCCAGATAACCGCCAAAGGCAAAGACAATCGCCGCGATGAGTGCCGACGACCAGGCCAATCGCAGCGTTTGTCGCGCAAAGATGACGGTAAAAAGACCGGCTAGCGCGATATGCAGGCCAATCGACCAGGCCACCTGTTTAGGTGCATCGAGCCAAATGAAGAGCCAGTTCGGCGGATAAAAAACGCCGACCTGACTGTTAGCCAACAGCGGTGCCCCCATAAACAGATGGGGGTTCCAGAGCGGCAGCCGCCCCTGGCGCAATGCTTCGGCAGCGTAGGCTTTATAGGGATAGAAATAGAGAAAGACATCAACGCCGCTGAGAATAAGATTGGTCAGCAGGATTTTCCAAAAGAAAACCAGCGTGAGGAGTACGATAATCAGCGCTGCCGGGATGTAAAGCCACGTACGGTTGGTCATGGCGCGTATTATCGACAAGATGCCGGAAATGAGCAAGTAGGACAAATCGCTGATTTGTCCGGGCGGGCAAGTCAATTGTCAATCAACAAATCAATCGAGGAATTACAAAGCTAGCTTTGTGACTCCTGCAAGCGATGTGTCCTACGGGTTTTCACTCCGCCAACGCCTCGATTCGATACAAAATCACCGACGGCGATCCGTCCGGCTTGTACGCCCGCGCCAACTCGCGCAGACCGAGACCGGCCTCAAACAGCGCCAGCCGTGCTTCGGTATCGGAACGCCAGGCCGGAAAGGCGATCAAATGCCCCGGCTGGGCCTTGTCGAGCAACTCCGTCGGCGTTGCCCAAAACTGTAGATCGTACGGATAATCCCACAGATAAAAGCGCCAGTAAGTACCGAGCCAGCGATGGTAGAGCGTGGTATCGGCTCCAACGTTGCCCTGCAAGTAGTTGACAATCTGCTCGATACCGGTCACGGCGCGGCTGTTGCTGCCAAGCGGATAACGGGCGTGAATGGCATCCTGAACGGGCCGAAAGAGCGTCGCGGCAAGCAGCACCACTAACCCAAGACTAAATGTTACCCGCAACCCGCTTTGCAGGGATGGAACTCGCGGTAAAACATAGTGAAGCAGCGTCCACGGTAAGAGCAAAACCCGCGCCAGCAGCAGCGCCAGCAGCGGGATTAGACCAAGCAGGTAGCGATCCCATATCTGAAAGGAAAAGACGGTGTGGAGGAGGAGAAAGGCAAGACAGAAGAGGGTGAGGAGGAGATCGGAGATTGGAGATTGGAGATTGGGAGATTGGAGATTGGAGATTGGAGATTGGGAGATTGGGACGTTTGATTCGTTCCCACGCTCCGCGTGGGAATACATACGCTGGACATTGGAGACTGGAGACCGGGAGATTGGGGCATTTGATTCGTTCCCGCGCTCCGCGTGGGAATACATACGTTGGACATTGGAGACCGGAGACCGGGTGGTTGAGGGGGTGGGGCTTCGAGAGATTTGGATGAGAGCATGGATTATAAGGAAGGGCAGGCCGACGATGAAGAGGGTATTGAGCACGAATGAGCCGGTTCCGTACCAGAGCAAATCGAGAAAACTGAGCCAGCGCTCGTTAAAGCCGGTAATATCGAAGGTCAAACCACCGTAGTTATTAAGGCTCTGCTGAAAAAAAGCCGAGGGCTGCGAGCGGGTGAGGTCCCAGATGACGAAAGGCAGAAGGCTAAGGCTAAGGCTAAGGAGAAAAAGTAGCGTGGGGCGTAGGACGTGGAACGGAGAGCGTTGATCGTGAAGTTCGACGCCTGCCTTCTCGAAACCTGCATCCTTGCCAATTGCAACCCTGTCACCCTGCAACCCTACATCCTTGCAACCCTGCAACCCTGCAACCCTGCAACCCTGCAACCCTACAATAAGCGGCACGAAGAACACCCCCTGCTGCTTAGTCGCGATAGCCAACGCCGC
>JAGRBZ010000529.1 GCA_020433805.1 Anaerolineae bacterium | reverse complement strand
CCATTTGGCGGATGCGCTTTAAGACCTCCGGCTGGAGGGCGTGGGTGTTGGGCACAACCGCACCTTCAACGCCCAACTCGCCGCCCCAACTGGGCCGCTCCAGAAAGTTGCCAAAGAGGTTGGGATCGAGCTTGTGGAGCTGCTGGTTGCTAATGATGAATCGAATATCTGCCATCGATGGTTTGCCTCCGAAGTAGATGGGAAATGCAGCTATCAGCGATCAGCATTCAGCCGTTAGCTATGTCGCGAAAGTGGATAGTGCTCTCGTTCGATATGAGTTATTTCTCGTTTAACGCTTATCAACAATTGGTCTACAAAAGGCGTTTGGCGGCTCCACGGCCACTTGTGCCTTTAGAACAAACGCATCGAGCAACTCAGATTTAACTTTTCCAACGTAATCTTCACATCGAGCAACAAAGATGCCTTGTTTCCAACGTAATCTTCACGTCGAGCAACTCAGATTTAAGTCTTCCAACGTAATCTTCACATCGAGCAACAAAGATGCCTTGTTTCCAACGTAATCTTCACATCGAGCAACAAAGATGCCTTGTTTCCAACGTAATCTTCACATCGAGCAACAAAGATGCCTTATTTATGGTAAAAACAGCGTATCGGGCACGCCGGATCACCTATCTCCGGCAGATAGAACGTCCTCGGCAAGAAAGTTGCCCTCTATTTGTCATCTAGACCGCGCCTGGTAACGCCAGCCTGTTATTTCCGATAGGTAAAGGACACCCTATAAGACGAATGGCTTGGTTTTGTGAAAAATCTCATCTCCGAAACGCTAGACGACATAGCGATAAGCGATAAAAGCAGTTATTACAAATTAGCTTGTTGTTTGTACCGGTTTGATTTTTGGCAAAGAAAAATGAGGAGGCATTAGAGGCGCTCTATTTGTTTAGGGCAGGAAGAATAGAGAATGGTTTATCAGAACGCAGCACATTGGGTACAAGCAGAATGGTCTCGTGAATACAAATGTTATTAACATTGTAATCAGAGTGATGAAAAACACAATCAGGGGTATAAATCAACGGTCATAAGCCGCTGTCGTTCTTCAACTCGGTTTGCATCATTGAGATTTACAGAAATGTTACTCATACATCGTGGAAGTCGTAAGGTAAATCTTCAGCGATGAAACGGATCAAAAATTCGTGAAAGGAGGTGGCTACCAAGCGGCTTCCTGCTTTAACCTCTTGCCTGGATGCATCTTCGCCCACCCTCTCATGGTTGACGATATAGATAGGCGACTGTCCATCCTCATCCACCTGATGCGTGTCGATACAGTAAACATCACCACTGATGGTTTGCGCTATGACAATATAGCCATATCGACTGGCGGCTATGCCTGGAACAGCTTGCCTATTAGCACCTTTGAGGCCGGAAATCGGTCCAATTTCGACCCCGGCAATATCAATCCATTGGACAGGTTCGGCCACAGCAAAAAATGCCACGACGTTTTTAGGTACACCGTTTGATCGTAACCATTGAATATCATCGTCAGCAGCCGCACGCAGGTGCAGTTTTTGGCCTTGGTGAGCCAGTTGAGCAAGCAAAGCTTCTATTTCAGGCTGATAGAGATGGTGTTCCATACCGGGCTTCCCTTTAAGATACAATGAGCCTAAAAACAATGAGGCCGATGTCTATCCAAAAAAATATTCCGAGCCAACAAACAAACCAATCGACAACATAGCGCTTATCGGCTTCGACATAGGTAATGTGCCATCCTTCAGCTTTTTTACTGGCTAAAAGGTCCGGTGGTCGTTCATCGGTTTTATCCGCGATATGCAGAGAACCCAACGAGATCACCTTGATCAAAACGATGCCGGTACTGTATCCAACAACGAGAAAAACAATTTCAAAAACCTGTTCCAGGATCGCTTCGATGACAGCAGCTAACATGAACTTCCACCTTCATTTCCGCTCCCTCAACCAAACCACTTGCGTTTAACTACCTTATTGCAAGGCCGTCATCCGTTAGAAAGCTATTTTCGCCCACAAACGGTGTAGCTTGTTACACTACAAAAAAATTGCCCTGTTTCGTCGCTGTGCTTCAAGGCGTTTACCCAGTCGATTACTTGAGATGCAGAAAGCTCGCCTGCTTCCTGCAAGGTTTCTGCGGCGATACTCAATTGTAAGATGTGGTCGGCTAAGGCATATTCGAAGATGATAGCCGTCTCAGGAACAACCACCAGCTCATGAAGACCAGCCTGTTTACCATAGCGAAACAACTGACGCCCTGCCCAGCCGTTAGCGGTGTCATCACAAATCAGGTTTGCTACCTTTCGCGTTACAGCAACATCAGGCGCATCGATAAGTAGCGTTTCCCAATCGACATCGAAGATGACCACCCGACCACCGGGGCGCGTGACGCGAATCATTTCCGTTAACGCTTGCTGTGGGTCTTTTAAGTGCTGAAATATCCTGTCAGCGCGACAGCTATCAAAGATGTTGTCTTCTTCATCAAGATGATATATATCACCGACGCGAAATTCGACGGGTAAATCGAGTGCCTCCGACCGTTGTCGCGCGACACCAATCATGGTCTCGCTGTTATCAATACCGACTGCTCGCCCTGATGATCCAACCATTTCAGCCAATTTAAGCACATCATCACCTGCTCCGCAGCCGATATCTAAGACAGCATGCCCTTCTTTCATTTTCATCAAGTTATAGGTTCGGCGTTTGTAGGCTTGAACAGCCTCAATGGCACTGACCTTGTCTAAATATCCTACAAAGTGTTCTGTATCCTGGGTTTGATCAACATCTCCCCATTTAGCCGTATTGAGTTCTTTGCGATCCATCTCCTTTTCCTTTCAAGTAAACTTACGCGGTTGAAAAAATCAGACCCTAAAGGTTTTATAAATCGACTCTACGACAAAATACAATCTCGACTGCCTCAGAATTTTGCTTGACAGATAACTTCGGAAACCTTCAGAGTGTCGAACTGCATGGGTCATATCAGGGGCGAATTTTCCCTTTAATGAGGTCTTCAATCTCTTGAATAAGTACAGGTAAATTGGGTTCGGTAAAACTTATTTGAGGAGCGGGGACTCGATTACGTTTGATATTTGGAGGAATATGCTTGTGATGGGGATGCGTACTGGCTAAGTTGGGGTCATTAGGATGAGGCTGGGAGTCGTACCAGGCAATCTTTTCACTGTTGTGCCATAATTCGTACCCATATTCCTCAATCACTACTGCGTTGTCATAAGACAGACGTTCTTTGATGCCGATACGATACCCATGCGCAAAAGTTAATTCGCCTTGCAAAATTGCTACACGCTTGCCCCGGCGAATAACCACCAAACTTGAGCTTTGAATAGCTGGGAACCCCCTTGAAGCGTATAAATCCACTCTTCATAATCATGAAGTGACTGGAATGGGTTCACGGCGACTTGTTCTCTCGATTACGTTAGACAGAGATTGTGTCTGCTGGCGCAAAGATGCAATGGTTCGCCGATACTGTTCTTGTCGGCGCAACAAAATTTTGTAGACCCCAGCCCAATCAGCCCAATCGAGGACCCAAGCTTCATTCTCGGGTTCTTCACCGCTTTGATACAATTCGTAAAAGGTTTCGGAAAGGACACCGTATTTGCGTTCATATACTTCTAAATCTTCATTGAGCGCGTGGATGTCGGCAATAATTTCTTGTAGGGTCATTTGAATTACCTCCAAATTTGATTGTACCAGTTTGTCATTCGCTGTACAAATGAAACTTGTAAGGCGTCAATCTTTAAAGCCCGTTACACCCACCCGGATCAACCGTAACCGGCAGTTCGGCATGGCCGAAGGCGGGGAATTGATCGCCCTGAACTTGATACAGCGTTACCACCAGCGTAATGGCCGGGAGTGCCGCCGGTTGGCGAATAAGCATATCGACCTCGTCGCGGACAATTTCGCCGGGGATAAGTTCGGAGGTAGGCAGGTAGCCCCGAATAAGAGCCAGATGGTCATTTTTGTCGATGACCGACTCACCGCCCAATGGCTGGACGGAGATGTAGTAATCTTCGGTCAACGATTCTTCAGCCTGCCAGAAGAGGGTCAATCGCAGAAAGCAGCCGGTGCGTTTATGGATGATACGGTCGTGGTAGGCTAACAGCGACATACGTCCATCGAGCATTTGGCCGGGCGAAAGTTCGGTCCACGGTTCTGTGGTGGGCAGCGTGTCGGGCATAGGGCGCGGCAGGAGTTCCCACAGACGGGGGTGTCCGGTGGGAGCCAAGAAAAGTTGGCCGCTGTCCACGGCCTGATTAAGCCACTTGATGAAGCCTAAATCGATAGTTTCGCTGTCGACCAGTAGGCGATGGCCGCCATCAAGACGATCTTGGAGCAGCGCGATACTCTCGGCTTCGGGCATCCGGCTGAGCGTGGTGGTCGACAGCGGTTCAACAGGTTGATTAAGCGCGACCTTGGCGTATATAAAATCGGGCAAGACGCTGTTATCCTGGCCGATGATGGTCAGCGGTGTGCCGGCTCCGGCCATGGCCACCACCTCTTCGACCAGATCCTCGGCCTGCCAATCGCCGCTGAGATCGACGGCCTCGTAGTTGGCCTCGGCTATGGGGCGGATGGAAAAATAGCCGATTAACACAATCAGCAGCGAAAAGCTGGTGCGCAGCACGGTACTGAGCCAGCGTTCACCGCGCAAATCGCTGTCGCGGGTGCGCAACGACTTAAGCAGCCAGGTGACGATCAGCCGGATGAGATTGCCAATCAAAATACCCAAGCCGATGCACAACGTCAGCGTCAACGGAATGAGCATACTGTCCAAATCGGCGACTTTGTAGGATACGCCGAAGAAAATAAGCAGCACCAGCGGCGGGCCAAACAGCCAAAAATAGCGCCGCGCCCAGCCAATGCCGATAATGCCGCCAATAACACCGACAACCGTAATTTGATCGGCTTGCTGCCAGAATAGCGTCAATAAATTCGCCCACCATTCGGCGGCAGTGGTCGGCGTTTGGACCAGCCCCCACCATTCGCGGGACACCACGATAAACCAAAATGTGTTCCAGTCGGAGGCATCGGCATAGAGCCAGGTTTGCCCGACGCGGTTCTGAGCCGCCCAGGGCAGGTAGAGATAGGTCAACAGCGGTATGAGGGCGCAACCGGCTAAAATCAACCAGCGGCGCAGGACAAGCCGCCAACGGTGGGGAGGGGGCGTGTACGAGGCCCCCTGACCCACTTTTTTCTCGCGGCGTAGCATCACCCACCAAGCGATGGTCAGCG
>JAGRBZ010000052.1 GCA_020433805.1 Anaerolineae bacterium | reverse complement strand
AAACGTGTTATTTTTAAGGGAGGTCTAATATGTTCGATTTCTCAAATCAAGTGGCTATCGTCACCGGTGGCAGTGGCAATCTGGGCCGTGTTGTAGTGCGAGCCTTGCACGCTGCCGGGGCAAACCTCGTTGTCCCAGACCGCACTCGGGGGCGAATGCAGTCCCTTTTTCCGGACCTGGCGGATGCGGCTGACCATTATCTGGTTGAAGGTGTTGATGTGACTCAGTTCGGTGCGATGGAACAGGTAGTGGGCGACACTCTAAAACGCTTTGGTCAGATTGATATTCTTGTCAACACTATCGGTGGCTATCGAGCGGGGATGCCGGTTTACGAAACGTTGCCCGAAACGTGGGATATGATGCTCAATGTAAACGCCCGTACAGTTTTTTATGCCTGCCGGGCCATCATCCCGACGATGCTTGAACGCGGGCAGGGCAAGATTGTCAATGTCGGCGCTCGCTCTGCGCTGGTCGGTGGGCCAAACGAGGCGGCTTACAGCGCCTCCAAAAGCGCCGTAGCCCGATTGACGGAGAGTCTGGCGGCTGAAATTAAGCAGCATGGTGTTAACGTCAACGCGGTTCTGCCCGCTGCAATGATCACGCCGGAACAACGACAAGCGGAGCCTGACTCTGGCGTAACGCCGGAGGAAGTCACCGAGATAATCATGTTTTTGTGTTCTAAATCCGCCGGTGTTATTCACGGCGCTTTAATTCCGGCTTTTGGTACCCATTTCTAAAAAATAGTGATCTCTTGGAGGTAATACAATGAACGGTCTTAGAGGAAAAAATGTATTAGTTACCGGCGGTACGTCCGGCATCGGGCAAGCCATTGCCGTCCGCTTTGCGGCGGAAGGTGCCCATGTGGCCATTAATTATCGCCGAAACTCGGCTGAGGCATCCCAAACGGATGAGTTGGTCCATCAAGCTCTCGGTCAATGCATGCACGACATCGAAGCTCACGGAGTTGATCATATCCTGGTGCAAGGCGACGTTTCAAAAGAAGAGGATGTCGTCCAGATGGTGCAGGACACTATCGAAAAGCTGGGCGGCTTGGACATCCTGGTCAACAATGCCGGTATCCAAATTGCCGCCGATTCTAACGATCAGACGATGGATCAAATTGATGCCGTGTTGAATGTCAACCTGCGGGGCGCGTTTATGTGCGCCCGGGAAGCTATTCAGCACTTTTTAGCCCACGAAAAACCGGGCGTTATCATCAATGTCTCCAGTGTTCACCAAATAATTCCAAAACCGCGCTTCATCGGCTATTCGATGAGCAAAGGCGGGATGCAAAACATGACCCGTACTCTCGCTTTGGAATATGCCGGTCGCAACATTCGAGTTAACGCTATCGGGCCGGGGGCCACCGTTACGCCCATCAACCGGGCCTGGGTGGACGATCCCGAAAAAGCAGAGATGGTGTTGCAGCATATCCCGATGAGCCGAGCCGGGACATCGGATGAAATGGCGGCAGTAACCGCTTTTCTGGCCTCAGACGACGCGGCCTACATCACCGGCCAAACCCTTTATGTCGACGGCGGCTTGACGCTTTACCCCGACTTCCGCACGGCTTGGTCGTCGGAATAAATCAGAAAAGGTTGATGCGTAATGGTAAGTCAGATGCAAGTTCACGCCGACCCTAAACGGCGACACAAAATTGCAAGCGTATACCTAAGCGGATTGCTAGTTGGCATATCGCTCATTCTGTTCCCGGCCGCCGGGCCGCTGTTCACCGACCCGACCCTCTACGCGCTCGATGCGACGCAGTTTGGGCTGCTGTTTACGCCCCAAATCGTTATGGCCGTTGTCGCCTCGTCGCTGACGGCGACATTGGCCGGACGCTACGGGATGAAATGGGTGATTGTCATAGGTATGGTTCTCACCGCCCTGGCCATGCTGCTGTTGGTGATGAGCAACTTCTTGATCGGCGTGAGCAACAGTGCTTTCATCTGCCTTCTGGCGGCCACAGCGGCCATCGGTGCCGGCTTTGGCTTCACAATTTCCGCGCTCAATGCTTATGCGTTCGATCTCTTTCCGGGCAAAGAAGACTCAGCCGTTACCGCAGTGCATGTCATGACCGGCATCGGTCAGGTGGGGGCGGCCTTAATCCTCAGCCTATTTATGGGGCTGAACATCTGGTGGGGCGCTCCGCTGACCATTGCCGTTACGGTTGCTGTGATGATCAGCTTTCTGCTCACGCTGCCACTCAAACTCTCCGCAGAGAATGAAGCTCCGGCGGCGATGTCGCACCCGGCTTCAGACGGCAGGCTGTCGGGGCGAATATGGCTGTTTGCGGTGGTGACCTTCACCTACGGGGCCATCGAGGGTACATTTGGCAACTGGACGCCGATATACCTGGAAACAAGCGCCCAGTTGAGCGCAGCGCAAGCGGTTGTGGGGCTGTCTCTCTTTTGGGCAGCCGTGACCGGGGGGCGAGTTATCTTTGCTTTGCTGGCGGTGCGTCTGAACCTCCGGCCAGTGTATGCCATTACACCTTTTGTGGTTGGCGTTATCTTTATTCTGCTTCCGGCGTTGGGCGGTCCGATAGCCAATTACGGGGCCATCATTATCGCCGGACTGGCGCTTTCCTTCTACTTCCCTTATTCCGTCAGCCTGGCCTCGGCTGAGTCGCCGGCGCTAACGGCAGCGGTGTCTGGTCTGCTCGTGGCCGGCTTGCAGCTTGGAAATGGGATCAGCGCTAATATCGTCGGTCTATTGAGCCAGTCCATCGATCTGGCTACTATTTTCCGGCTTTCAGCCGCTTATGCCGTGGTGATGGCCGTTATCGTCATCTATCTCGGCCTGTCGGCGGCACGCAAGAACAGTGCGCCGGGCATGAACGACGATCTGCCCTGCCTGGTTTTGCCTTGTGTCCAACATCAAACCCGAGATCAACAAAAGGAGATAACCGCATGAACGCAACATGGTATCCCTCACCCTATGGGGCCGATGATCAAATCGGCATGCTCAATGAAATCACACCGGCCAAAATGGTGCAGGCCGCCCGGCTGGTGCAGCAGGGACAGAGCTATGATCTGAGCCACATTCTCGATGAAGCGGTGCCCGCCTTTCCGGGGCGCAGCTTCACCCAAAGTTTGCGCACCACGGCCCACCAGATCAACCAGCGGCGAGAGGATGCCGGAGCACTGGGCGGCTGGGGCAACAACAACATGAACTGGATCATCGACCTGGTGCATAGCACCTCGCAGGTGGGCACCCATCTGGACGGCTTGAATCATATTCAGATTGGTCGACGGTTTTACAACGGCCACACCCTGGATGATTTGGTAGAGAATTATGGCACCAACAAGCTGGGCCTCGAAACCGTACCCCAGATTATCACCCGGGGTCTGCTGATCGATGTCGCGGCGTGGCGGGGCGTGGATCGGCTGGAGCCGGGCTATGTCATCACCGTGGCCGATGTCGAAGGCGTGTTGACTAAGCATGACCTCACCGTCAGTCGCGGCGATGCTCTCTTGTTTCACACCGGCTGGGGTAATCTGTGGATGCAGGATAACGCCACCTATCTATCCGGTGAGCCGGGGCCGGGCATGGAACTGGCCTTGTGGCTGGTTGAGCAAGGGGTAGCCGTCAGCGGCTGCGATACGTGGAGTTACGGGCCGGTGCCGCCCGAGGAACCGAGCCAACCCTTTGTCGTGCCTCAAACCCTAAACGTCAAACATGGCCTCTTCATCGTCGAGAACCTGTTTACAACGGAATTAGCGCGTGACGGCATGGTTGAGTTTATGTTTGTTTTGACCCACGCCAAACTGCGTGGTGCCACCGGGGCCTGGGTAGCTCCTGTAGCTGTCATTTAACCGATCGTCTCAATGAGATTTCATGAGGTGACGCTATAAAACGTAAAACGTGATGCGTAAAAAAGAATTACGTTTTTCGTTTTACGCTCTTGTCAACCCCCTGAGTTCCAAAAGAACCAATTAATCAATATTTTTAGCAGCCTTACTTCATCAATAAAAAGGAGAAAACAATGTCTAACCAAAATCACTTTGATATTATCATTATCGGCTCCGGAGCCGGCGGCGGCACGATGGCCCGTGCGTTGGCTCCAACCGGCAAGCAAATTCTCATTTTGGAACGGGGCGACTTTATTCCCCGCGAAAAAGAAAATTGGGATACGGAAGCCGTGGCGGTAAAAAAGCGTTATTCACCCAAAAATGAAACCTGGTATTTTGACGGCAAGCCGTTCCGTCCCGGCCACCCGCATTATTGCGTGGGCGGCAGCACCAAATTATATGGGGCAACCCTACTGCGACTACGCGAACAAGACTTTGAAGAGGTAGAACACGCCGGCGGTATTTCCCCGGCCTGGCCTATCAACTACGCCGATTTGGAACCCTACTACTATTTGGCCGAAAAATGGTACTACGTTCACGGCGAAGCCGGAGCCGACCCCACTGAAGCGCCCCGCAGCCAGCCCTTCCCCTATCTCCCATTGAAACACGAGCCGCGCATCCAACAGTTGAACGATGACCTACAAAAGCTGGGCTACAACCCCTTCCCCCTGCCGATGGGCGTTAAACTGGGTAACGAGAACGGCCAGCCGGGGCCGGTGGTCGACTACAATCTCATTGCGCACTTTGACGGCTACCCCGACCCCACCGAATCGAAAGCCGACGCGCACGTGATCGGCATTAAACCCGCCTTAGAGTACGATAACGTTACTTTGCGAACCAACAGCACCGTGGAGCGGCTGGAGACAGACAGCCTCGGGCGCAAGATCGAGCGGGTCATTGTGAAAAATGGTGATGGTAACGAAGAACTCTACAGCGCCGATTGGGTCATTGTCGCTGCCGGAGCCATCAACTCGGCGGCGCTATTTCTCCGCTCTAAAAGTGATAAACATCCGCACGGCCTGGCCAACAGCTCCGGCCTGGTCGGCTGCAACTATATGAGCCACAACAACGCCACCTTTGTCGCCCTCAGCAAAGAGCCAAACGACTCTCTTTTTCAGAAAACGTTGGGCATTGCCGATTTCTACTGGGGTACTGACGAATGGTCGTATCCGATGGGGTTTATCCAAATGCTGGGCAAGGTCGATGATGTGCTCATGGAGTGGGAGTCGCCGGAACATTTGCTGGGGATGACTCACGCCGAGATGGCGGCTCATTCGCTGGATTTCTGGCTGCAATCGGAAGATCTGCCCGATCCAAACAATCGCATTACTTTGAACGCCAACAACGAGATTGTCTTACAGTACCAGCTTAATAATTATGAGGCACACCTCAAGTTGACCGAAAAACTGAAATCAATTCTGAGCTACATTGGCTGTCATGAGCATCTGGTGCCGGTCGATTTCTATCTAGGCCATCAATTTCCTTACAACCTGGCCCACGAAATGGGGACCATGAAATTCGGCACCGATCCGCACACGTCCGTGCTCGACACTTACTGCCGCCCTCACGACTTAGACAACGTATTTGTAACAGACGGCAGCTTCTTTGTTTCCGCCGGGGCGGTCAACCCCACCCTCACGATCATCGCCCAGACGTTGCGTGTGGCCGATTTTATTAAACAGGAACTGTATGGAGGAGCTTAATATCGAACTAAGCTTACCACGACGCAATGCGTCGTTTTTTCAGCAAGGAAAACGGTAGAACAGGTGGGGGCCACCCCCACCTCCCGGCCTGCGACATTTTTCTGAGCGGTCCTGCCCCGTTGCCTGGTTTTAACCGCACGCTCGCCCTGGTTACGACAGCAAACGAATGGCTGCTCCAGAAAACTGCAGTCCACGCTCAACTTACCAACTCATAATTCAAACGCATCAGCACATCCTCATCCACATAAATCTGGTTGTGGCTCTGATGAACCGGATGGATTTCGGCCCCTTCCAGAACAGCGCTTTGGGCCGGCACGCTGCCATCCCCCTCGCTGGTGCGGACCATCTCGATATTCTGCCAGCGGCCTTGCTTATCTCGCTCAACGTTCAATCGGGTGACCGTTTGAGAGCCATAACCAAAAATACAGGTGGTCGGCACCGTCGCGGTTCGGCTCAGGCTCTGCTGAAATTCGTAGGCGGCTTGCAGGCGAGCCTGCTGCTCGGGCGGCAACCACCTTCGGTCTTCATATATGTCGATTGGCTGGCCGTGTTGATCAAACACAGCCGGATAAACGGGCATCGGTTGAATCCCTGCCGGAAACGAGGTAACGGCATGCATCATTTTCTGGCCCAGAGAACCGGTCAGAGCGTTTACGATCGCCGGCAGGTCATCTTGATAGTCCGGTAAGAGCATCAATGGAGTTATGGGTGCCCCATAATTGGGTCCACCCATCAAAATCAACCGTTTGACCCGCCGCTGCCCACCCAGGCAATCGACATAGTAGCGACTGACCAAACAACCCTGACTATGGGCAATGATGACCACCGGATCAGCCGGGTCCCACTGCTCCACCATCTCGGCCAAACTTTGGGCGGCCGGCCGCACATCATCTCGCCAGTCGTAGGCAAACTCCAGCAGGTCTTGTCCCCGCGTGTATCCGAGATCCTTCTCCAAATGGTTGCCGATCCGGTCGTAGGAATGGATCTCTATCAGCTTGGGCACGACCACCACCTCACCGAGAATGCCGCGAGCTTCGATAGGATTGTCCGGCGAGAATTCCAGCTTCTCCGGATGGCTCAACAGCAGCGGGATGTTGGGCCAAACCTTCTCCGCGCCGCGCCACAAAATTGAACCCCAACCACCCGGCACCACAATCACCGGCGCACGCCCCGATTGAGGAGGCACGGTTACCTGGTCGATATGGCTGACATCTTTAAAGACAAGTTGAGCGTGCCCCATATTCAGGGTATCGGTATGGCGCAGGGTGTGCCGGTCGAAACGGTGCTGGCCCAAAAAGCTGCCGTTGGCACTGCCCAAATCTCGGATAATGAAAGCCTCTCCGTGTCGCTCGATGCGGGCGTGATGGCGAGACACTTTCAGATGGTCGATTACGATGTCGTTGTCCTCGCCACGCCCCACGGTCCACTGCTCCTTATTTTGGAGACGCAACTCCCAAGTTTGGGCCGGGGTGTGGATAACCAATCGGGGCACCCGCAGCAGCCTATCCCGCAGGGAGTCTTCCGGGGCAGGCGATGCGCCGGACTCCGATCCTTGGGCGATCTCATCCAGAAATTGATGGAGCAACTGCCGGTCGGCTGTCTCCGGTCTGGCCCGTTTACGACGTTCAGGGTGGGAAGCCGCCTCGAAACGGAGTGTGCTGTGGCCCAGCCTGATCACGTTCCCTGATTGGAGGGTTACCTGTTCGATCCGCTCCCCGTCAACAAACGTCCCATTGGCCGAGCCGGCATCGATCAGGACACAACCCTGGTCACCGCACTCCAGGCGAGCGTGCAGACGCGATACCTTTGAGTCGGCCAGCACGATGTCATTGCTCTCATCCCGACCTATCGTTAGCGTAGAGTCCGTCAACGGGAAGTCTTGCTCGCTGCCATCCGGCAATAAGAGGATTAAGCGACCATAGTTTGCTGTCATAACATTAAGCCATTCGCTATCTTTGATGATCAGATACGTACAATTGCATCTTAGAAACGGTACTTAAATAACCTCAGCATTTGACTTTAAGTAATTGGTGATTAGTAATTGGTAATTGGCCCGTTAGCGACGAATTACCAGTTACTAATTACCCGACGGAATTGGGGAAGTTATTGTATTTCCATTCCTAAGGTATAATCTCGTTCTTCAGTTTATTCAGGGGTTGCACTCTTGTGATTATACCCGATCATCATTGATTAGACTACCGCCGTCAAAGCGGGGTTTTCCCTTGTCCGGTTGAACCAGACAGGCCGCCAGTGTCTCTGCCAAAACCTCCACACGCGGCGAATGCAAGACGTTCATATGATGCCCCGGAATATCATAGAGATCAACCCCACTTCCGGCGATGTCGCCCCAACCCCACGTAACGCTTGGATGGCTGATCGCTGTCTTGAACAAGGTTACCTGGCCCGGATATCGCTCAGCTTTGTACTGTCGGCCAGCCTTGATATTGGCCCGCAAGACCCGCAACAGGCGTTGGACCTCCGGTGTATTGAAATCCAAGGTAGGAGTCTCGTCTGCTCTCGCTTTTTTCCGTAAGAGCGCTCCCAGCTTGCGAACCAACCATGAAGGTTGTCCTTCTGATTGGGCTGACTGTTGGGCTAGATAATCTGACACATAGGGCCACAGGAAGGGTAAAACCGTGGTCAAGAACATTTTCGACGCCCCCAGGGTTGATGCTGTTATGGCCGTATCGATGATGGCTAACAAGCTAACCGCCTGTCCGGCTCGGTGTAACTGCTGAGCCATCTCCAACGCGACCAGCCCTCCAAAGGACCAACCGGCCAACTGATACGGTCCTTCAGGTTGAACCTGACGGATGGCCTCAAGGTAGGTCTCAGCCATCGACTCGATCCGGGTTAAGGGCGGCCCTTCACCGGCAAGACCGACCGATTGCAGGCCGTAGACCGGCTGCTCGTCGTCGAGCAATTGAGCCAATTCAAAATAGGGAAAGACCACCCCGGCCACCGGATGGAGCAGGAAGAGCGGAGGCCGCTTCCCCTCGGTTTGGAGGCTGATCAGGTAGGGTGGCAGCGGTCGGGATAAAACTCTTGCTTTGAAAGCGCCCTCGGCGGGCTGAGGTTGATCGATGAGTTTGGCCAGAGCGGCAATGGTCGGTGTTTCAAACAGCGTTCGCAACGGCAGGTCAACCGGGAAGGTGGCCCGGATTTTGGCGATGAGTTGGGTGGCCAGCAGCGAATGACCGCCCAGGTCAAAGAAATCGTCGTGAATGCCCACTCGCTCAACGCCCAAGACCTCAGCCCAGATAGCAGCCAGACTGGCCTGGGTCGGGGTCTGAGGGGCCACATAGTCCGCTTCGGCCCGCCATTCCGGGGCGGGCAGGGCCTGCCGGTCGATTTTGCCGTTGGGCGTCAAGGGGAAGCTGTCCAGCAGCACCAGGGCCGACGGCACCATGTAGTCGGGCAACTGTGCCTGAAGATGCGCCCGCAGAATGGGAATCAGCTCTCGACTGAGTTGGCCGTGCAGCGGATTGTTGGCATACGCCGACCAAGGTCTCAGTGGCAGGTCTGTCGTCGGCTCAACCGCCTCGGTCACATCGTGGCGGGTGAAGATAACATCCAAGCGGCCTTGCTCCGGCTCGACCGCCGACCAGGTGACTGTCACCCGGTAGGGTAACTTCCCGCTCAAGTCCCAAAGCTGCTCCGGCTCGACCGCTGTCGGGGCGAACGTCGGCTGTTGCCGCAGGTCGGTCACTCGCTGATCCGGCTCGCCGGCGGCCAGCCAGGCGAGGAGTTGGCATTCCTCCTCCAGCCGACTATTCGGCACCCCTCGCACTCCCAGCCGGGCCGGTTGCTGCTCCGCCAGTTGCTGCCGCAACTCGGTCAGGGTCAGTTGCTGCTGCGTCCAATTGAGCCACTCAATTGCCGGGGCTGTGAGGTCCGTTGTGGCCGAGTCTTCGTCCGCCAGGTGGAGCACCACCTCATACCGAAAGCGGGTCAACTCATTGTGCGCCTGACCGGCTTTGGGCTGGATTTCAACCCGGCTGATTTGGGGCCACTGCTGCCGTAGAGCTTGGAAAAAGAGTGGATCGATGACCAGTTCGTTCTCAGCCAGCAATTGCTGCTGCACCTGCTGCCGTAACTCGGCCAGCGTTAGCCCATCTTCCGCTTGATAGTACTGCACCGAGGCGTGATAGGCTTCCAGTAACGGCAGGCTGCGCACATCACCCAGGTAGATCCGCCCCCCCGGCTTGAGCACCTGCATTGTCCCATCTATCACCGTCAGCAAATAGTCGATGCTGGGGAAATATTGCACCACCGAGTTCAAGATGATTGTGTCAAAGCTATTGGCCTCCAGGCCGCTGAAATCATCCGCCATTCGCTGCGATAGCGTCACGTGAGCCAACTCCGGCAGCGACTGCTGCAAGCCGGTCACGTGGGCCAGGGCTGACCGGGCGTAGTCGGTACCGTGATAGACCGCGCAGTGGGGCGCTATCCGGGCCAGTAACAGCCCTGTCCCACAGCCGATTTCCAACACCCGCTCCGGTTCAAGGGCCATAATCTGCGTCACCGCCGCCTTGACCCACTGCTCCATCTCCGGGGCCGGTATGGGTTGACCGGTGTAGCTGCTCTGCCAGCCGGTGATGTTGAACGTCGGGTCGGTCGACGCATCCTGGTCGTGGTAGGCTTGGTCAAATGTGGTTTGCCACTGCGCCACCTGTCCGGTCTCAATCTGCCCGTCTGCCGGCTCGGCCACCAGATAGCCCACCAGCCGCTTATCGCCGGGCGTATCCTCCCGCGCCAGCACCACACAGCTCTCGACTGAGGGGTGGTGGCTCAACTGTGCCTCGATTTCGCCCAACTCAATCCGGTAGCCTCGCAGCTTGACCTGATGGTCGATACGCCCCAGAAATTCGATATTGCTGTCGGACCGGTAGCGGGCCAGGTCGCCGGTTCGGTACAGCCGTCCCTCGCCAAAGGGATTGGCGATGAATTTCTCCGTCGTCAACTCTGGCCGGTTCAGATAGCCCCGCGCCAAACTAGCCCCACCGATGCAAAGCTCGCCGGGGACACCCACCGGCACTGGCTGCAACCGGTCATCCACAATGTAAATCTCAACATTGGCGATGGGCCGGCCTATCAATGGCGGCCGGTCATCTCCCTCCCGGCAGACAGCCACCGTCGCGCAGACGGTATTCTCGGTGGGGCCGTAGGCGTTCAAGAAGCGCCGACCAGGTGCCCATTGGTTCACCAACTCGGTGGAGCAGGCTTCCCCGGCTGAAACCAGAGTTTGCAAGGCCGGCAAAGGTTCGACCGGCAAGGCAGCCAGGGCTGAGGGCGGCAGGGTGACCGTCGTGATGGCCTCTCGCCGCAGTAACCCCAACAGCCCCTGGCCCGGCATCAGATCCTCCTGGGTTGCTAAGATCAGCCTGGCCCCACTCAACAGCGTCGTAAAAATCTCCGACACCGACGCATCGAAGCTGAAGGCCGCGAACTGGAGCACGCGGCTGTCGGGTCCCAACCCAAAAGCCTGTATCTGGGCTTGTGCCAGGTTGCTTAGACTGCGATGTTCGACCATCACCCCCTTGGGTCGTCCGGTCGACCCCGAGGTGTAGATGACGTAGGCCAGATGATGGGCTTCAGTCTGATGGACCGGATTGGCGTGAGGCCGGTCAGCCAGGAGCGGCCCGATTGTATCGAGATCGATCCGTTGAATTGGCTCAGACGCCGGCTCCGCTTCAAGCCACGATTGCGCCAGCAGAAGCGAGAGTTGAGCGTCGTCAATCATAAATGCCAGTCGCTCAGCCGGATAAGTCGGGTCGAGGGGGACATAGGCTCCCCCGGCTTTGAGAATACCGAGTAGACCCACGATCATCTCCAGCGAACGTTCAACGCAGATACCGACCAGATCATCATGGCCGACACCCAGTGACCGCAGATGATGGGCCAGTTGGTTGGCCTTGTCGTTCAATTCACGGTAGGTCAGTTGTTGCTCTTCAAAGACCAAGGCCACCGCCTCAGGGGTGTGCTGGACTTGGGCTTCGAACAGATGGTGGATGCATTCGTCTTGAGGATACTTTGCCTGCGTCTCGTTCCACTCAACCAGCAGTTGCTGCCGCTCGGTGGCCGTCAGCAACGGTAGCGCAGCTATCGGTTGGTCAGCATCGGCTACGATGCTCCGGAGCAAGGTACGGTAATGTCCGATAAACCGCCTCATCGTCGTTTCCTCGAACAGGTCGCTGTTGTAGATAAGGAGTCCTTGCAAGCCATCATCAACCTCTCGTAGATGCAGCTCCAGGTCAAACCGCGTCCGCTCGACCTCCATCGCCAGTGGACTGACTTCCAAACCGGGTAAGCTAAAGGGTGCCAGCGGCGCATTCTGCAAGATGAAGTTGACCTGCACCAACGGATTGTGGCTCAAATGCCGCTCCGGTTGCAGGGCCTCGACCAGATGCTCAAACGGCACATCCTGATGCTCATAGGCCGCCTGGGTCACTGCTTTGACCTGTTCTAACAGCTCAGTGAATGAGGGATCGCCCGCCAGGTTGCTTCGCAGCACCATAGTGTTGACAAAGAAGCCGATCAGCCCTTCGATCTCCTGTCGGGTGCGGTTGGCGATGGCCGAGCCGACCACGATATCGGTCTGGCCACTGTAGCGATACAGCAGCACCTTGAAGGCGGCCAGCAGGCTCATAAACAGGGTTGTCCCCGCCTGTCGGCTCAGTTGCCGGACCGGTTCGGTTAGCTCAGGGCTGAGGATGACCGGAATCGCACTCCCCTGGAAGGTTTGTACCGCCGGTCGGGGCCGGTCGGTCGGCAAGGAAGAGATCTCAGGTACCCCGGCCAACTGTGTTTGCCAGTAGTCGAGCTGTCGACTCAGGACGTCATCTTGCAACCACTGCCGCTGCCAGTGGGCAAAGTCGGCGTATTGAATCGGCAAGGGGGCCAGCAGTGAGGATTTGTTGTCGCAATAGGCTTGATACAGCGCGGTCAGTTCCCGCAGAAAGACCCCCATCGACCAGCCATCGCTCGCAATGTGATGGAAAGTCACCAGCAGCACGTGTTCCTCAGCCGCCAGTTGCAGCAGTTGGACTCGCAGCATCAGATCTCGGCTCAGGTCGAATGGCGTCAGCGCTTCCTCCTGGGCCAGAGTGGGGACCATCTCAGCCTCAACCGCAACCACAGGTAACTCAACTGTGACGTGCGAGACAATCACCTGCTCCGCTTGACCGGCCACGGTGGTGAAGGTCGTCCTCAGCGCTTCGTGCCGCTCAACGATGCTTTGCAATGCCTGTTGCAGGGCCGCGATGTTGAGCGCACCGCTCAACTTGAGGGCAACCGGCATGTTGTAGGCGCTGCCGGTGCCCAGTTGGTCCAAGAACCACAGCCGCTGTTGGGCAAAGGAGAGCGGCAGTCGCTCCGAGCGGGAAATCGGCTCAATCGGCGGCAGGGCTGTTGGTAACGCCTGCTCCATCTGGGCCACCAACTTGGCCACGGTTGGGTATTCAAAGACCTGCCGCAAGGGCAACTCTACCTGAAAATGGTTCCGAATGCGGCTGATGAGTTGGGTGGCTAGCAGCGAATGCCCTCCCAGGTCAAAGAAATCGTCGTGAATGCCCACCCGCTCAAGCCCCAGCACTTCGGCCCAAATGGCCACCAGGTTTTCCTGGGTCGGGGTCCGGGGCGCGACATAGTCTACCTCGGCCCGCCATTGCGGGGCCGGTAGCGCCTGCCGGTCGATTTTACCGTTGGGCGTCAAGGGGAAGCTGTCCAGCAGCACCAGAGCCGAGGGCACCATGTAGTCGGGCAACTGCGCCTGAAGATGCGCCCGCAAGGTGGGGATCAACTCCCGACTGAGTTGGCCGCGCAGCGGATTGTTGCCATACGCCGACCAGGGTCTCAGTGGGAGTACCTCCGGCTCAATCGTCTCGGGTACATCGTGGCGGATGAAGATGACATCCAACCGCCCCTGCTCCGGCTCGACAGCCGACCAGGTGACCATCACCCGGTAGGGTAACTCCTCGCTCAAGTCCCAGAACTGCTCCGGCTCGACGGCCATCGGTTCGAGTGCCGGCTGCTGTCGCAGTTGGACTATGCTCTGGTCCGGCTTACTGGTCGCCAGCCAGGTCAGGAGTTGGCATTCCTCCACCAGTCGGCTATTCGGCACTCCCCGCACTCCCAGCCGGGCCGGTTGACGCTCCGCCAACTGCTGCCGCACCTTGGTCAGAGTGAGTTGCTGCTGCGTCCAATCGAGCCACTCGATAGCTGCTGCTTCCGAGTTCGATATCGGGTCGCTCAGGGTCTGGTTTTCCTCGGCCAGGTGGAGGATGACCTCATACCGAAAGCGGGTCAACTCATTGTGCGCTTGACCGGCTTTGGGCTGGATCTCAACCCGACTGATTTGGGGCCACTGCTGCCGCAAGGCCCGGAAAAAGTCCGGGTCGATGACCAGTTCATTCTCATCGAGCAACTGCTGCTGCACCTGCTGCCGCAACTCGGCCGACGAGAGACTATCGTCGGCTTGGTAGAACTGGACCGAGGCGTGATAGGCTTCCAGTAACGGCAGGCTGCGTACATCGCCCAGGTAGATCCGCCCTCCCGGCTTGAGCACTTGCATTGCTCCTTCCAACACCGTTAACAAGTAGTCGATGCTGGGGAAGTATTGGACGACCGAATTCAAGATGATTGTATCAAAGCTGTGGGGATCCAGGCCACTAAAATCATCGGCCATTCGCTGCGACAACGTGACGTGGGCCAGCTCCGGCATCGTCTGTTGCAGACCACCGACATAGGCCAGGGCTTCTTGTGAATAGTCGGTGCCGTGATAGACCTGGCAGTGGGGCGCTATCCGGGCCAGCAGCAGGCCGGTGCCACAGCCGATCTCCACCACTCGCTCCGGCTCAAGAGTCATAATCTGCGTCACGGCTGCCTCGACCCACTGCTCCATCTCCGAGGCCGGAATCGGCTGCCCGGTGTAGCTGCTTTGCCAACCGGTGATGTTGAAGGTAGGGTCAGGGAGTTCAGCCGATTGTTGATAGGCTTGCTCAAATGTGGTTTGCCACTGCTCTACCTGTCCGGTCTCAATATGCTGATACGGGTCACAAGCCACCAGATACGCTACCAGCCGTTTATCGCCCGGCGCATCCTCCCGCGCCAGCACCACACAGTTGTCAACGGTTGGGGATTGGTTCAAGACCGTCTCGATCTCACCTAGCTCTATCCGATACCCCCGCACCTTGACCTGATGGTCGATGCGTCCCACAAACTCGATGTTGCCGTCAGACCGATACCGGGCCAGGTCGCCCGTTCGATACAGCCGTCCCTCTCCAAACGGGTTGGCGATGAATTTCTCCTCGGTCAACTCCGGTCGGTTCAGATAGCCCCGCGAGACCCCGTCTCCACCGATGTACAGTTCACCCGGCACACCGATCGGCACGGGTTGCCGGTGCCCATCTAACAGATAAATTTGATAGTTCTTCAGCGCTTGTCCTATCGGGGTCGGGTGTTCCCCCTCACTCGCCCCATCGAACCGGTAGAACGTGGCACACACCGTCGTTTCAGTCGGCCCATAGCCGTTGATGATTTGGAGCCTGTCTGATTGCTCCCGAAAGCCTTGTAACACTTTCTGTTTGATCGGTTCCACTCCCACCAGCAGCCGCTCTAGCAATAACGGCTGCTCTGCTTGGGCAAGATGGCTCTGCACATCGGTCAGGGTCATCGGATGTAAATAGGCTGTCGTGATTTTCTCTCGAAGCAAATATTCTGCCAATTTATCGGACCAGGCATAGCTGACCGGGTCCAACAGATGCAGCGTTCCCCCGAAACAAAGCATCGAGAACAGTTCCCAGACCGACACATCAAAGGTAAGGTGGCATATCGAGATGCCGCGTTGAGGCGTGTACCCCGGCGCAATAGCCTCAAAGGCGTGCAAGAAGTTGACCACATTGCGGTGTTCAACCATCACGCCCTTAGGTGTTCCGGTCGAGCCGGAGGTGTAAAGGACATAAGCTAGATGGTTAGCGCGAACCGAACAGGCGGGTGCCATCTGGTTGTGCTGAGAAATCGTGGTCCACTCTGTGTCCAGGCAGACTAGGTCGACCGGTTGTTCGGACAACAGCGACAGGAGAGAGGCTTGGCTCAGCACCACCAGCGGTTTGGCGTCGTCAATCATAAAGGCCAGCCGCTCAGCCGGGTACGTTGGGTCCAGCGGCAGATACGCCCCCCCAGCTTTGAGGATACCCAACACACCCACAATCATGTGCAGCGAGCGTTCAACACAGAGGCCCACCAAGGCATCGGAACCGACCCCCAGATCGATAAGATGGTGGGCCAGTTGGTTGGCTTTGTCGTTCAACTCCCGGTAGGTTAGAGATTGATCCTCGAAGACCACCGCCACCGCCTCCGGCATCCGCTCAACCTGCGCTTCAAACTGGTGGTGAATACATTTGTCCTGAAGATACTCGGCCTGGGTTTCGTTCCAGTCCACCAGAAGTTGCTGCTGCTCGGCGGCCGATAAAAAATCATAGCCTGAGATCGCTTTGTCGGGTGCAGCCACAATCTCAGTCATTAACTGGATGTAATGACCCAGCATCCGCTCAATGGTCGATGGGTCAAAGAGGTCCGGATTGTATTTCAACTGCAGACAGTAACTCGCTTCGGCTTCAGATATTTCTAAGCGAAGATCAAACTCTCCAACTGAATGAATCTCATCAAGTAAGTCAAAGGGCAATCGCTCCTGGTCGGATCTGTCCAAGACCTGTAACTCTGTTGCCCTAATGAAGTTCTGGAAAGCAAAGGCTACCTGAAACAGGGGTGATAGGGCCGGATCAGGATTGACCTCAAGCTCGGCCACTAATCGGGGAAAGGGATATGCGCTGTGGTCGAGGGCATCGACCATCACCATTTGTAGCTCTTTTAGGTAGTCGAGAAAAGAGGCGGTGGCGTCGACCTGGCTGCGAATGACGACCATATTGATGAAGTAACCAATAGTTGTTTCGAAGCGCTGCTGGGGCCGTCCGGCGCTGGGGGTACCAATTAGAATATCAGCCTGGCCGGTGTAGCGATACAACAACACTTTAAAGATAGCCATAAAGAGGGTGGCCATATTGACCCGGTTCGCTTTGGCCAGAGCGCGCACTTGCCGGGTCAAGTCGGTATTGAGGTGGCTTTCGACCGTCTCTCCTCGATAGCTTTGGACCGGCGGACGGGGACGGTCCAAGGGCAATCGCAAATGCGGCACTTCGCCCGAGATCTGCTCGAGCCAATAGGCCAGCAACTGGTTCCCTTCTTCGCCCGCCAACAGTTCTTGTTCCCAGATCACAAAGTCGTGGTACGAGCCTTCAACCGGCGTAAGATTGGCTTCAGTCCCTTTGGCTAGGGTTTGATATAGCGCTAACAAGCTCTTGAGCAAACCGCCCATCGAGGTACCATCGATGATGATATGATGGATGGTCAATAGCAGGATGTATTCTCGTTCTGAGCGGGTAAACAACTGAAGCCGCAGCAGTGGTCCGGTTTGCAGGTCAAACGGTTCTTGGACTGTTGTTTTTAAATAAGGGATGACCTCAGCCTCCTGAAGGCGACCGATATCGTCAACCTTAACTGAGAGCGGTAGGGAAGGGTCGATGACCTGAACCGGTTGCCCGTATTCCTCTTGAATGACCGTTTGCAAGATGGGATAATGGGCTACCAAACGCCTCAAGGCTTCGTGCCACAGCTCGGGATCAAGCTGCTGCCGGAAACGCAGGGCCAGGGGGACATTGTAGGCACTCATCTCCAGCGTCATCTTCTGTAACAGCCACAACCCTTTTTGTCCCTCTGATAAGGGCATTTTAACCAAGGTTGGCGATGCTATTTCAAGTGAAGGGGCTTGAACCAAACCATCCCTTGCTTCGGCTTCAGGGGCGCACAGCCTCGCCTCACTCCCCCCTTCGACTTCGCTCAGGACAGGCCCCATCGGGAGGGAAGCTTTACTCCCTCCTCCCAAAGGAGATGGCCGGGGTGAGGGTGACGACGCCAACGCCGCCTCACTGTCAGGCCTATCCGAGCAGCCTGTTCGCTCCTGAATCCCTGTGGGCGAGGGTTGGGGTAAGGGCGACATCGCCATCTCAGCCAACTTTTTGGTCAGCAACTCGGCCAGGACGCGCAGCGTCCCTGTCTCCAGCAGCTCTCGGCCGGTGAGCTTGATTGCAAAGTTAGCTTCAAGCCGTCGGCGTAGTTGCATCCCGATCATGGAGTCGAGGCCATAATCATACAATGCCTTGTCCGGCTTGAGATCAGTCTCAGCTATTTTGAGCAACTGAGCCACAAGACTGACCAGGTAGGCTTGGATAGTCTCCTGGTCTGTTCTAGCGGCATTGCTGTCGAAGGGGATTATGCCTGAGCTGGGGTCATCTTGGAACAACACCGAAGGCTGGTAGCTATTGCTGCCAGGGTCGCTATCGGTCAGCCAGTATCGTTTTCGCTCAAAGGGATAGGTTGGTAAGGAGATCCGCCGGGGGTGATCTGGCCCATACAACTGCTCCCAGGGGATAGTCACCCCCTTGATCCACAAAACTGCTAATCTTTCCCAATCTCTTACTTTAAAGCTTCTGCCGATGATATCCTGGCCCAGGTACCCACCCGCTAAAATCCTGGCTTCTTCTTTCGATAGCTCCGCATTGCCGGTAAAGAGTGTCACTGCCGAGGAACGCATCTGCCCCCCATTCAGATAAGTATTAAGTCCTTGCCGAAGCTGATCCTTGTTGTGGACAACAAAGGCCAGTCGCTCTGCCATCGCCTCACGTCCGGCTTGCAAAGTGTAGGCTAGCTCAACTAGGGAAATCTCAGTCTCATTCTCTAAGAACGCCAGCAGCTTCTGAGCATACACCCGTAACCGTGATTCATTCTTGGCCGACAACACGACTAACTGAGCCGAGGGGTCGAGAGGCTCATGGGCTGAGGAGACGGGATCAGTTAGCAGCTTCCCCGACCCCCGGCCCCTGCCCTCTAGCCCTTGATATTCCTCGACCACCAAATGAGCATTGGCCCCGCCTGCCCCAAAGGAGCTAATCGCCGCCCGACGCGGCAGCTCAATGGTTTCACCCCCCTGCTCGATTGCAGACCGTGGCCAGGGCTTCACTTCTTTCTGGATGTAGAACGGGCTCTGCGCCAAATTCAGATGGGGATTGACCGGCTCAGCATTGATGGAGGGCACCAGGGTCTGGTGCTTGAGTTGCAAGATTACTTTGGTCAGTTGGGAGATGCCCGAGGCTGCCTCCAGATGACCGATGTTCGACTTGACCGAGCCAATCGGACACCGGCGGGTCTGACCATTGCCGGCTGCTTGAAAGGCCTGGCTCAAGCCGGCAACCTCGATGGAGTCGCCCAGGGCTGAGCCGTTGGCCGCCACTTCCACATAGCTGATGGTCTGTGGCTCCACTCCGGTTTTGGCAAAGGTCTGGCGGAGTAGGTCAGCTTGGGCATTGGGATTGGGGGTGCTCAAGCCGACGGTTTTGCCCCCGTGATTGAGCGAGCCGCCTTTGATGATGGCATAAATTTGGTCATTGTCGGCAATGGCTTGATCCAACCGCTTCAGCAAGACCGCACCTACCCCTTCGCCGGGCAGGTAGCCATCCCCATCACCCAGGCTCTTGCTCCTACTCTCACTGCCCAACAACTGACCTTGGCTATAAGCCAGCCACTTGGCCGGGTGCAGGCTCAGGTTGACCCCACCGGCCAGAGCCAGGTCACACTCTCGCCGGCGGATGCTGTCGCAGGCCAGGTGGATGGCGGTCAAAGATGCCGAACAAGCGGTATCCACCACTAGACTGGGGCCTTGGAAATCAAAGAAATGGGAGACCCGATTGGCAATTAAAGCCAAGGTGTTCGATGAGGCCAACAGAGCCGCGGCTTCGGTAGTGTGGGTTACAAACGGATAATCACGATGCATCACCCCAACATAGACCCCGACCTGACGGCCTGAGGCTTGGTGCTTAAGTTGGTCGCGGGTGTAGCCGGCATCTTCAACAGTTTCCCAGGCGATTTCCAAAAAGAGCCGGGCTTGGGGGTCCATCCACTCCGCTTCGCGCGGGGAGATGTTGAAAAAGAGGGGGTCGAATTGGTCATACCCCTCAATAAAGCCACCCCACTTACAAGCGGTTCGGCCCAGTTGGCCTTTATCCGGGTCATAATAGGGCGTATGGTTCCAACGCTCCTGGGGAATCTCGGTGATGCAATTGCGGCCGGTCTTCAGGTTCTGCCAAAACTCAGTCAGGGTTTGGGCTTGAGGATATCGGCCACTGAGGCCAATGATGGCCACATCAGCTGAGGTCACCTCCGGATGGTTCTTGGGAGCTGAATAGTGAAGTTGGGGAGCGCTCACTTTATCCTGAAATCTGTGCCGGGCCGGCTTTATTACATTCTGACTCTGACTGGTCTGCCTTGGTTCTGTTTTTGGCGTGACCTTCAAGACCTCGAGCAGACTCTGGCGATGGTTGTCCACAAAATAGTGAGCCAGCTTCTCAATCGTATCATATTCAAATAGTAGGGTCGCCGGAACGGCTGTGAATTTCTTGCTCAAGACCCCATTCATCTCCATCATCATCACGGAGTCGACCCCATAGGTCGCCAACAACGCATCGCGCCTGATCTGGTGGGGTGACAGTTTGACCGTTTCCGCGAGTAGCCGGGTCAGATAGGCTTCTGTTTGTTCCGACAAATCATCTTGAGGAACAGCGGGCTCCTCGCCTAAAGCCGGTCTGGGACGATCACTTCTTTCTTGACCAACCCGCAGGGCATGCTCAATTTTTTCGACCTGGCCCACGGTCACGATGACCTGCTCGGCCTTAAACCGACGGCTGGTTTCGAAGGCACGCAACCCCACCTCGCTGGTTAGGGCTTGCAGCCCGGCATAATTAACATACAGCCGTTTTGAGGTTTCATCATCCTGGCGTTTGTCTTGACCTAACCCGCCCTCAGCCCAGTAAGGCCAGTTGATGGCCAGCGTTTGACCGTGGCGTTGGCCGCGTTGTCGCTGCTGTTCTCTGGCAGTGGCGAAGCTATCCAAGAACCGATTGCCGGCGGCATAGCTCCCCCGCCCAAAGTCACCCAGCAGGGAGGACAGCGAGGAAAAGAGGATGAAGAAACTGAGCGGTTCATCGCGGGTGACCTGATCCAAGTTGAGGGTGCCTTGCACTTTGGCTCGCAAGGTCTTCTCGAAGCTCTGGCGGTCAGCGGCCATAAAATCCGTTGTTTCCTCGACCCCGGCACCGTGGATCACCCCATCAATGGCACCATAGGTGGCTTTGGCCTGGTCAAGCGCCGCTTCCAGCGCTTCTCGGTCGGCCACATCGACCGACAGATAGAGCAGATTGGCTCCGGCTGCTCTTAACTGCTCAAGGTGGGCTGCCTTGGCCCCGGTTAACTCCGACCGACCTAACAGAATAAGCTTGGCCTGATACTGCTCAACCAAATATTTGGCAAAGATGAGACCCAGTCCGCCGGCTCCGCCGCTAATGACATACATCCCCTGTGGCTTAATTGAGAACGTTGACTCCTCTTGCCCGGCCTCAAGCCTGACAATTTTCCGTTCCCAACGAGCCAAGCTGTCATAGCGGATTTCAGTCCCACCCCTGACCCTGGCTTGCAGCTCTCGGCTAAGGATGCCGACAATGTCACCCGCGGCCAGACTGGCACTAAGGTTGAGCGTCACTAACTCAAAGCGATGATTGACTGTGATCAGTGACTTAGCCAAGCCGGCCACCATCTCGCTCTCGGGTCGTATCTGCTCTGCTTGGGTTGAGAAGCCATACAGACACCACACCTTTTCTTCGGGCATTCGCTTTGTGATGGCCTGGGTCAGATAGACCACTGAAAAGAGACCCTCATTCAGGCTGGTGTCGAGCCATGACCACAGATGAATGAGATGGGTTGGCCTAAAACCCTGGCTGAGTAAGTCTTTGATCAGTTGCTCATAATCGGCGGCCTGGTTAGCCTTAATTTGGTAATGATTGGGGCTTAGTTGCTGATAGGTTGGACCGGCCGAAACCCGAATGACCGCTCCGTGTGGCTCCAGTTCAGCCCGGAGCAGCCCGCCAATCGTATCCTGACTATCGAACAGCAGCACCTGGGACGAGTCCTGAAGCAATGGCTCAACCAGCTCCGTTTGCTGCCAGGCTGGCTGATAATAGGACAGGTCGCTGGTAGTTTCTTTGTGGACGAACGGTCGAGAGGAAAACCCGGTCACCCTAACCAGTTCCTGGCCGGCCTCGTTGAGAATAGAGATATCCCCGACTGCTGTCTGTGACCCCGTTTGTCTCATTCGGGCATAGGCATAGCAGGTTTCGGGCAGCGACCCAAATATCTCTAGCCGCTCCAGCCCAAAGGGAACTTGCAATGTTGGAAGCTGGCTTGTCGTTTTAGCCAAACTAATTCCAAGTATGGCTCGCAAAGTCCCGTCCATCAGAGCAGGATGCAAGCCATAGTCGGCAAAGTCATCGGTCAGATGGTCAGGAATTCTTAAGCGGCTCAACCCTTCTTGTTCATTGCCCCATATCTCCTCGGTTACCTGGAAACTGGGGCCATAGTCAAAGCCAATTTGAGCCAGCAATTTGTAGATATCTGTCTTTGTCTGCCGGATCACGCTTCGATTTTTGATGGCTGCCAGGTCATAGACTTGAGGTTGACCGGCTGAGTCTGGGTTCAGTATTGCTTTTCCCTGGGAGAAGGTCAGACGCTGGTCCCCAACCTGGCTGTAAATGGCATAGCCAACTGCCTCGTCTGCCGGCCATACCTCGATAAAGACCTCTTTTTGCTCATCGTCTAGAATAAGCGGGCGACCCCACATCACTTCACCCAGACCCCAAACCGGGCTTTGGGTGGCCAACTCGACCGCGGCTCGGGCCATCTCCCAATGAGCCACCCCAGGTAAAATCATGTGACCATTGACATGATGGTCCCTTAAGACAAATTCATCCCGGTACAATGTCTTCTTGAAAAGCTGGGCCGCCAAGGTCGACTCATTGCTATCAAGCAAAGGGTGCAGCCCCTTTTCACGACGGCCGACGTGGACCGGCCCTCTATCGCCTGCCTCGGGAACCCAATGTCGTTCTCGGGCAAAGGGGTAGGTCGGTAGACTGATGCGCTGAGGCTTCTGCGGATCATATAGCAGCGACCAATCAAGCTCAACTCCCAAGACCCACAGTTGGGCCAGCTTTTCCAGCTTTCGTCGTCGCACAAGGGTTGCTACAAAGTCTCTACCCTCGTCGTCCTCTGTCAAGATATCAAGGCGCTCTTTATTATTCTTCAGATGACCTTGGTAAATATTTTCCGGTTTGCCGTCAAGATAATCGGCCAGTCTTTGGCGGACATCGGCCACATTATGCGCCACAAACGCCAGTCGAGCCTCCATTGCCTCCCGTCCGACCTGCAAGGTGTAGGCGATAGCGGCCAGCGATAGCGCCGGCTGTGAACCAGTCTGGTCTCCGGGCTTCTCCTTGATTGCAAGGTCGGCCAGATGCTGGGCCACCATATTGACCGATGCCTGCTTTGCGAATAAGCTAAGGGGAAGGTTACCCTCAAACCGTTCTTCGACCCTTGATTTCAGCCGGCTCAGTTGCATCGGGTCGAGGCCATAGCTCTCGAAGGGGTGCTCACTCTCGATGTCAGCGGGTGTGACACCCACAATTTCTGCAACCATCGCCCCCACTAGCGGCTCGATAGCCGAAGGGTCAAGCGCTTGGCCAGCCGACTTTGGCCTTGAAGCCCCCTCCAAGAAGGCCAGCAGCTTCCCGGCATACACTCTCAACCGTTCCTCATTCCTGGCCGACAGCACAATCACCTGCGGCCCTTCTGCCACACCTTGCTCCCTACTGCCTAACGGCTCATCATTAATTATTAATTGTTCATTATTAATTGTTAATTGTTGATATTCCTCCAATACAACGTGAGCATAGCTGCCGCCAAAGCCAAAGGAGCTGACCCCGGCGCGACGGGGTACTGGCTGCCCGGCCTCATTTTTTACCAGCGGCTGCCAGGGCTGGGTTTCAGTCACCAGGTAGAAGGGACTGTCGTTTAGCTCGATGTAGGGGTTCTGCTGCCCGAAGTTGAGGCTGGCCGGGAGGGTTTGGTGTTTGAACGCCAACAGCACCTTCAGTATCCCGGCAATCCCGGCGGCGCTTTCCAGATGACCAATATTGGTCTTGACAGAACCCAAGCCACAGTGTGGCTCGGGGGGAATGTCCTTGTCCCACTGCTCATACAGCTGAGCGAAGGCTTGCTTCAAACCATTAATCTCAATCGGATCGCCCAAGGCGGTACCGGTACCGTGGGCTTCGATGTAGCTCACGGTGGCCGGATCAATCTGAGCCTGGTGATAGGCGCTAACCAGCAAGTCAGCCTGGGCTTTGGGATTTGGTGCGGTTAATGAGGTAGCCTGGCCGCCGTGATTTACAGCTGTGGCCCGAATAACGGCATAGATCTGGTCGCCATCGGCTTCGGCCTGGGCCAACGGTTTGAGGAACACAGCCCCGACCCCTTCGGCTCGAACGTAGCCGTTGGCTCGCTCATCAAAGGTTTTGCAACGGCCATCCTCGGCCAGCATTCCGGCCTTACTAAAGGCGAGGTGAGTGGCTGGGGTCAGGATGAGGTTGACTCCGCCGGCAATGGCCAGCTCACAACTACCGTTGTGGAGAGCTTCGACCGCCCGATGGATAGCCACCAGAGAGCTGGAGCAGGCCGTGTCAATCGGTTCACTGGGCCCGTGGAAGTCGAGCAAGTAAGAGATGCGGTTGGCCAGGACCGAGTGGCTCATGCCGGTGGGAGCGTAGGGATCACTGTCAAGCAGTCGAGCTACCACCAACGCCTGGTAATCATTGCCGGCCACGCCGACAAAGATGCCGGTCTGAGTGCCGGCCAACTGACCGGGGGCATAGCCGGCATCCTCGATGGTGTGCCAAACGGTTTGCAGCCAGAGCCGCTGTTGGGGGTCCATCAGTTCAGCTTCGCGGGGCGATATCCTGAAGAAAGCAGCATCGAACTTATCCACATCGTCAATGAAGCCGCCCCATTTGACCTTGGTTTTGTTGGCTTCGGTGTGGGGAGCGCCGCCATAAGCCCGCCAATCCCAGCGGTCGGGAGGGATTTCGCGGATAAGGTCCTGACCATCGACCAGGTGTTGCCAGAAGGTGTCCAGGTCTGGCGAGCCGGGCAGACAGCCACTCATCCCAACAATGGCGATGGCCTTGTGATGTATCGCATGACTAGCGATTTCTCGGTGCTCCACTCCTGAGCGAAAACGAGCCTTGGGTATGGGTACCGGGGTCTTCTTGGTCATTGGCAGTGGCCTCAGTTTGAGAGCTGATTGGGGTTGAAACTGCGGGGCCAAAACATTGGCATACTGCTTGGCTAGATAGCGACTGAGCGAGGCTAGGGTGTTGTGTTCAAAAAAGACGGTTGGCATCAACGCCAGGTCGTAGCTCTCATTGAGCTTGTTGGTCAACTCGGTCAGGGTGATGGAGTCAAAGCCGTACTCATTCAGAGATTTGCCTCCCGAAATCTTTTCTATCCTGAGCTTCAAGAGCGTTGACACCACTTGAATCAGTTGCGCCTGGATTTTTTCTACCAGCAGTGGGTGGTCGGCGGTAGCTTGTTCCGTAGCCGCGGGGAGGGCAGTCGGAGTTGGCGTATCGGCAAACAAGTTGTGTCTGAGGGTATCAAGCGCCCCGGTGGCGACCAAGATTTGGCTGTGGGTAGAAGCCATTGCTGTCTCAAAGGCTTGGAGACCGGCTTCTGTGCTTAAGAGAGACAGCCCGGTATGACGCTGTGTCAAGGTCAGGCTTTGGTCGTCGACCGTCATCCCGCCTTCAGCCCAGAGCGGCCAGTTGATCGACAGAGTCCGGCCCGAGCGCTGGCCTGTCTCCACGAGAGCCTGGCGATAGCGGGCAAAGGCATCGAGGAAGGCGTTGGCGGCGGCATAGTCGGCCTGACCGAGGTTGCCCAGCACCCCGGCCAGAGAGGAGAATAGCACCACAAAATCAAGCGGCTCGTTTCGGGTGGCAGCGTCGATATTGAGCAAGCCTGTTACTTTAGGGGCCAGCACCGCCTCGATCTCTGCCTCAGTTTTGCCCACGATGAAGCTGTCGCGCAGGACACCGGCGCTGTGGATGATCCCCTTCAGGGGACCGTACTGCTCGGTGATGGTCTGCATGGCCTCTTCCACCTCCCCCTTCAAGCTGACATTGACCGAGAGGTAGACCACCCTGCCACTGAGACCGTTCAGTTCCGCTAGGTGCTGCTCGGCGGCCTCATCCAGCGCCGAGCGACCGCTCAGAATGAGGGTGATGGGGGTGTCTTGGGCCAACAAGTGGTGGGCAAAGAGACGACCCAAGCCACCCAACCCGCCGGTCAACCAGTAGACCCCACCCGCTTGGAGGTAGGTCGCTTTGTCCGGCGCACTGAGTTCAAGCTCGCGCAAAGTTTTGGTCAGTCGGGTGTCAGTTTGGTCATAGCGGACCTCGACTGCTTGGAAGCTGTCCGGTCGCAACTCTCGACGAAGTAGGGCGATCAGGCCGTCGGTCTCCGGGTTGGAGAGGGTGAGTATCTTGCCTCGAAGGTTAGGCTGTTCCAGCCGGGCTGTTTTTAGCAAACCGCTCAGCGGTGCGTATTGGTGCTGCGCCACGCTGTCCGCCGCTACCACCAGAAGGTGGTGGGGTTTCTTGCTGGCCTTGTGTTGGACAATGGCTTTCAGATGGGGCCAACTCTCTTTGATTAGAGCCATTGCGTCGACTGGGTTTAGATCAATCACCTGAGCCTGATGAAAGGTTGCTGTCAGGGTCTCAACCACAGCCTGCTCCAGTCCGATCAACAGCAGCGTTGTCGCTGCCGGCTCTTCAGTTGGTGGGTCATTGGTGTCACTCAGAGGCTTGACCTGCCAATCCGAGATACTGTAGCGTAGGCCCGCTTGAACTGGCTCAGACATCGACCGGACCATAAAACCCTTCAGTTCTACGCAGACCGCTCCGTGTTCATCAGTTAGGGTGATGTCATATTTAACTACTGCCTCATCTGCTTCCACCTCAGGGCTATAGCTGACATAGGCATACCCTTGCTGCGGCGAGTCACTGTAAAGGTTGATCGCCTCCACCGCAAAGGGCAGATGCAGGCCTTGCGCCGATTGGGCATTCTGATTGAACGTTAATCCTATTATGGACTGCAAAGCAGCATCCAGTAGACCCGGATGCAGGCCATACCCTGCTGTCGCTACTCCGGCCGGTAGTCGCAATCGGGCCAGCGTTTCCCGCTCGTTGTAGCTGATCTGGACCAGCCCTTGGAAGGCGGTACCGAGGGTCAGACCTTGCCCCCTAAATTGCCGGTAACATTCTTCACCTTCAATCGTTGCCCAACACCGAGCTTCAATAGCTCCAAAGTCTATCGGTTCAAGAGGGATCACCTCGCCAACCACCAGCTTGCCCTGGCTATGGACAACCGACTGTCCCATGTCACTAATACTTGTGACCTTGTAGCTTATCTCACCATTCTGGGCTGGGGTGAAACTAAGATGCGTTTCCAGTGCTTTATCCTTGACCACAATGGGCCTAAGCCAGACCACCTCCTTGATCTGGATGACCGCTTCATTCTCGATTGACATCGCTCCGGCGGCCCGGACCATTTCCAGATGGGCCACGCCCGGCAGCACCTTCTCCCCTTGAACCCGATGGTCAGCCAGGAAAAACTCCGACCCGGTAAAGGTTGTGCTGAAGCGCTGTTCTATGAGGGTAGAGGTGTTCCGGTGAACCAATGGATGCAGCGGAGCAATTGTGAATTGTAAATTATCCATCCCTTCGACTTCGCTCAGGACAGGTTTCAATTGTCCCTTGTCCGGCAGCCAATAGCGTTCTCGAGCAAACGGATAAGTTGGGAGACTGATTCGCCGAGGTTTATTCTGACCGTACAGCACAGACCACTCAATCGCCAAGCCGTTGACCCACCCGGCAGCCAATTTGTCCAGGTTACCTTTCGTCAACCAGCGTTGAATCACTATCCGGCTGTCGTCCTCATCACCAAGCAGGGTCAGGCTGGCTTGGTCTTGCTTCACCTGCCCTTGGTAGCACTGCTCAATGGTAGTTTCACCGGCCAGATAGGCGGTCAACTTTTTACACAAGCTGCTAAGGTCAATGACGACAAAGGCCAGCCGGTTATCCATCGCCTCCCGTCCGACCTGCAAGGTGTAGGCGACAGCGGCCAACGATAGGGGCGGCTGCGGAGCAGCCTGGTCTCTAGGCTCGTCCTCGACGGCAAGGGCAGCCAGATGTTGGGCTACCGTACCGATCGACGCCTGCCCAGCAAAGAGGGCCAGGGGCAGGTCACAGTCGTACTGCACCTCGACCCTTGATTTCAGCCGGCTCAGTTGGACCGGGTCAAGGCCATAGCCCTCGAAGGGGTGTTCACTCTTGATGTCAGCCGGATCGACGCCCACAATTTCTGCAACCATCGCCCCTACCAGCGGCTCGATAGCCGAAGAGTCAATCGCTTGGTCAACCGGCTTTGGCGTTGAAGCCTCCTCCAAGAAAGCCAACAGCCGTTGCGCATATTCTCTCAGCCGTTCCTCATTCCTGGCCGACAGCACAATCACCTGCGGCCCTTCCCCAGCACCTTGCTCCCTGCTTCCTAATCGTTCATTATTAATTCTTAACTCTTCATTCCTAATTCCACATTCCAAACACTCTTCCAGCACGACGTGAGCCAAGGTGCCGCCCATCCCAAAGGAACTAACCGCTCCTCGCCGAGGGACATCCCCTTCTCCTTCCCAGACCTGTGGGGTCGGATTAAAATACAATCCGCTGCCTTCAAGCTCAAGCATCTCGTTGATGGTTTCTAGCTTGGGTAAAGCCGGTAGCTGCTGATGCTTCATCATTAGCAGGAGCTTAATCACCCCGGCTAGCCCAGCCGTAGCTTCGGTATGGCCGATGTTGGCCTTCACCGTGCCGATAGCGCACGACCCTACCCCTTTGCCGGCCTGAGCCATCGCTTTCTTGAAAGCCTGGATTTCTAACGGGTCGCCCAATTTGGTGCCGGTGCCGTGGGCTTCGTAGTAGCTGATTGTCTGAGCCGGGATGCCGCCATGCTGCCAGGCCGCTAGCATCACGGCGGTCTGTTCTTCCACATTGGGCACGGTCGGTCCCCCAGAGTAGCCCCCGTGTCGCACGGCGGTGCCCTTAATGATGCCATAGATGTGATGCCCATCAGCCACTGCCCGCTCCAACGGTTTGAGCAGCAGCATCGCCACGCCCTCACCGGGGATGTAGCCATCAGCCCGGTCATCAAAGGGACGTAGGATGCCACTTTGTGACAAAGCCCCTATCGCACAGAAGGTTTTGTATTTGTCCGGGTGGAGGCTCAGGTTGACTCCCCCGACCAGAGCTTGCTCAATCTCGCCCCGGCGCAAGGCTTCACAGCCCAGATGCAAGGCCACCAGCGATGAGGAGCAGGCAGTATCGATGGTCAGGCTGGGACCTCTGATATCGAGCACATAGGAGACCCGGTTGGAGAGACTGCTGTTGGCATTATCCAGTCCGGCAAATTGATAATCGGTTTGGCCTTGCTCTTTGAGCAAGAGGGCATAGTCATTGAAGCAGTTGCCCAGGTATAGGCCAGTCAGACTGCCTTTGAGGGTTTGCCCGCTATCTTCGCTGGCTTCCCAGGCGACCTCAAGGAGCTTTCTGAGTTGGGGGTCCATCAACTCAGCTTCACGAGGAGAGATGTTGAAAAAGAGGGGGTCAAAGCGGTCGATGTGGTTGATGAAGCTGCCCTTCTGGCAGTAGACCTGGGTGAGATCAGACCGGTGCCAGGCTGCTCGCCGAGCGGGGGGCACATCTTGGATGAGATACCGGCCGGTAACAATGAGCTGCCAGAAGTCGTCAGGGGTATCTGCCTCGGGAAAGCGGCAAGCAAGCCCAATGACGGCAATGTCTCTGTTGTCGGTTGACCTAGATGGCTCAGACCGGCCGATGTGTGTTGGTGGGGCAGGCTGTTCAACTGGGACAACCTCAGTCTTCAGCCGGCTGAGGGCTAGCTTCACGGGTGGCGTGGACCGGGCCGGTTTGAGATCGTCCAAGCTGACCGTTTGAGCAGAGGTTTCAGCAGGTGGCTGCTCTTGGCTCAACTGCGAACCATAGGTCTGCACAATGTGCCCGGTCAGCTTGGCGAGGGTGTTGTACTCATACAGGGCGGTGCCCTTGAGCTGTATCTCAAAACGGCGGTTAAGCTGCTGAACAAACTCCATTCCCAGAATTGAGTCGAAGCCCATCTCCACAAAATTGGCGTTATCTTTGATCTGCTTCTCCGGCAGCAACAAGGTCTGGCTTAACAATGTCCTCACCGCCGGCAACAGTTGCTCCCTGATTTCGCCGGTAGCTTCTTTTTGGGGGGGCATCTCGGCGCGACGTTCGGGCGTTTCCTGTGCGGAACGGCTGGTTGGCCGGCTGACATCCATCACACTCTGCTCGATGTCAGCCAGGCTGATCCGTTTTTCATCCAGCCCCTCCAACCGCAAGACCACCTGACCCGCTTGGTCGATGAGAGCCACATCAAAGCGGAGGAAGGTCTCTTCCTGCTTCACCAGTCTGACATCGCTGTAGTAGATCTCATCTTCCAGCCGCTGGGCGATATGAACCCTCTCAATGTAGATTGGAATGAAGGTGTCGTTCCCCTCACGCTTGCCGGTTGAGGCTGAAACGATGTGCTCGGCCAGACAGACGACACTGGCCAGCATGCCATCAACAATCGAGGGATTGAGCAAGAATTGCTGTCGACTGGCTTGGGCAGCCTTAGCCAGATGCAAAACCCCCACCGCCCTCTCTTCCGTCAGATACACTTCTTCCAGGCTCTTGAAAAAGTCACCGACTTGAACCGGATGGTCTTGGTCAAACAAGGCTTGCCCTGACACCCATTGGTCAAAGTCGGTTAAAAGGGCTTGATAGGCCGTCTCAGTCTCGATAGGGCGCTGATGAGGGCGCATCGTTCCGCTCACATTCGGGACGAGGATCTGGCTCAGTCCCTCAATCCGGCTGGATAGCTCAAAGGGCACGGCGGTTCCTTGGTCGCCAAAGGCCAATCTGGCCGTGGTCACTTGATCCGCCACACCAACCAAGGGGCGGTGCAGGAAAATCTGTTCGAGCGCAAGCTGCTCGGTCTGCAAATAAGTGGTGGCCGCTTCATAGATCAACTCCAGCACACTGTCAGTGGGCAACACCGGCCAGCCAAAGACGGTATGTTCTCGCAGCAAGCGGTTATCGGCCAGGCTCATTTGATATTCAAATTGACCCGGCTGACGTTCCCGACCGGCAAAGAAGTAGGGGTGAGCAGGCGGCTGGAGCGGTTTGAGGCTCACCTTCCCGGCCGGGCTCGGCTGAAGGGTCAACTCAGGGGGAGCGACCCGTAATTCATCGCTAATGTCAAGAGGTTGCCGCGATCTAAGCCAATATCGCTCCTTGGCAAAGGGGTAGGTCGGTAAACCGATGCGCTGAGGTTGTTGGTCGCCATAAAACAGGCGCCAATCGATATCAATGCCGCACACCCACAGCTCAGCGATTTTGTTCAATTGGCCTTGGTTCAGCCAGCGGGCCAGAAGCTCCGGCAGGTCGTCATCGGCTAAAAACGCTAGCGGGTTGTTTTCTGGGACTATTTGCCCTCGATAACAACCGTCAAAGTGCGTAGCTCCGGCTAAATATTCGGTCAATTTCTGCCGGAGGTCGGCCAGGTCTTTTACCACCAAGGCTAGCCGGGCCTTCATGGGCACTCGACCGACCTGCAAGGTATAGGCCATATCGGGCAGAGCAATGTTGGGCTGGGTTTCAACAAAATCGAGTAGTTTTTTGGCGTAGCTCTG
>JAGRBZ010000528.1 GCA_020433805.1 Anaerolineae bacterium | reverse complement strand
AAATCATGGTCAAAACCCTAAAGGTCTGGAAGGGTCACAACTTGCGTTACTTAGTAATTGGTAACTGGAGATTAAAGAACTCGAGCCGCATCGTTGAAGGTCAATCGGTTGAGCTGTGCGGTGATCGCCGTAGCGCGTTTAATGCTGGCTACCATGGCCGCTGATTCCGGCGTTCTCCCGGCAATCACCTTGGTCCGATCGTCACTCGCCATGCGTTATTTTTCTCTTGCCTGCGGTCGAGCGAGCAGCACGGGCAGAAACCTTGAGAAATGCGCTTCGTGCGCTCCGCTGGATACCCTGGTTAGGCGGCGGTCTGTTCAGCCGTCGCCTTACGCCCAATCTTTCTTGAGCCTCAACTCCTGTATGAGGTAGGCGTGAAGCATCTCGTGCAAGAGCAGGTCTCTGAACATGATAAATACGGAGTAGCGACTGTACGCTTCGTGCTTTGCCGTCCGTTGCCACTCCTCTGCCGACAGCGTCTGCAAGCGCTCTACGAGCCGCGCCCGCTCTCGCACGTAGAGATCAAGGGCTTCGTCCAGGTCCGTGTTGAGTAATGACCCGGCCTCCTCCTCTGCCGATGGCAGTAGCGACTCGATGTAGGGTGCCGGATCAGACAGGATCAGATCGAGCCGTAACAGGTAGGCCGTGTCTGCTGTCGATAGATGACAAGCATGCTCGTGAACAGACCATTCGGTGGGGCTGGGGCGGCGCTTCAGAGTGTGCGGCGGCATCTCGCGAACGAGGCCAATGATAAGTTGAGGGGCAGATTGTAACGTAGCTATCAAAGTCTGTGTGTCATTCATAGCGATGTTTTCTTAACATTTCCAATAAACAGCCATAACTTTTATAATCATTCTCCACTTGGTACTCCTATAGCATTCGACTTCCTCTGCACTTAAAGTATTTATTACACAAGAAACCAGGGTTTTCTCACTTAAACTACTACCTCAGGCAACGAATGTCTGATTAATAAGTTTGTTATAGGCACGGCCAAAACCCTGGTTTCTAAAAACATTTGGTACTCTTATAGCATTCTAATAAAGAGAGAAACATGAAGCGAAAAGAAACGTTCAATTCGAACACACTTGACCGGGATGTGTGGCTCCCCCACTATTTGCCTGCTTGGAGTTCTCGCTCGGCAACACAAGCGAATTACGAATTGGTTTCGAATACGCTCCGTTTGTTTATCCCGACAGCGTTGAAACTCTGGTGCCCTGAGACTCACCCGGAACCGCTTCGCGTTTCGGGAATTCAATCAGGCAATCGTTCTGGCCCTGTTGGCTCGCGAGACGGTCAACAAAGATTTCGAAACGATTTGGAAGTTCGCGAAGCCCAGCCGCGTTTCGAAGGTTGGTTACAAAACACAGGCCGGGTCGCAATTCGCTGTAAAATGAATCTTACGCCGCGTTCTATGGCCGCGATGTGGCTGAGCGGTTTCGAAGAAGCGCCCGACGAGGCGGGCGAGTTGTGCGTCGTAGAAATTTTCGGGCGAAGCGTCGAGGAAAACAAATCGGCTGAAATTGGCTGTGGCGTAAAGAAACTTTATGATCCCCGCCTTGTCCAAGATTTTGTTACGCCTCGTATCAATCTCGATATACGCGATTTCCACACCTATGCTGTCGAATGGGGCGCTGAACGCTCCAAGTTTTATATCGACGGCCAACGCGTTTTTCAATCTGCCCAAGCACCAGGCTATCCCATGCAAATCATGATCGCCGTATTCGACTTTCCGGCCTGGGACGACGGTTCGAATGGTGACCACGTTCCGGAAATGGTCGTCGATTGGATCGAAGGAAACTCTACCAACGAATAGACGGCAGGCCTATCCATTATTCTGTGACTGTATTTAATAAGGTGACAATTGCCTCTACAATCTGGGACCATTGTTCATCAGGAGAAATGGACGCCTCGTTGTCGCCCCTCTGAAGCCCATACGACCCAAACTGTGAATGATTACCCCCTTCTATTTCTCGAAAAACGGTATCTGTAGGAAGCAAGGGGCGTGAATCGTCAATGTCTTGAGGTGTCGTTAATCCATCCAGAGAACCATAAATCGAAAGGGTGAGAATGTCGCTATCTTTGAGGGCATTGCTATCGGGATAGGCTGCCAGGAGAACAAGCCCGGCAATGGTCGACCTATTTGCTACATAACTGGCAGCTACCACGCCACCCAGAGAATGACCCCCGATGGCCCAATTCTCAATTTCAGGATGATCTGCAATTACCTGGTCAGCCGCATCGGGATCGAAGATGGCTAAATTCAAGGGCATGTCTAAAACAGCAGCTAGATGCCCCCTTGCCGCAATCTGTCGTAAGAGAGGCGCATAAGAACGCGGGTCAACGCCGGCACCCGGATAAAGGATAAAAGCTGAAGTTGAAGAACGGTCTGCCGGGGAAAAGGTAATAAACTCAGATGCTTGGGATACCGAGACCTGGTCATCCGATTGGAGGGCAGTCAAGGCTATGGAGGAGGGGCCTAGCGTGGCTCGCATCCACAGGCCAACACTCGCCGCAATGGTGAGGACCAGGATAATAATGACGGTAATGGTAAGACGTTTCCAGTTAATGCGTCTCATAACAGTTGATTTGTGATCGTCCTTGGCCTAAGCTGTGCCCACCGATACCCCACAATACAGCAACCTCAAAGTGCTACAACCAACTTCGCCAACAGCGAGTCCTGGGCATCAGCTTTACGCCGTTGTTGGGCGGTGCCTACGGATTGAAAATGAGACTGCTCTTAAATAGAAGGAAAGAGGCTACGGCACTGCCAAAAACGCCAATCAGACATCCTGCATAGACCTTTCTCTAGAACAGGTCAACTTCATTTGGATCTCCTGGATCCGATATCCATTGCATAACTGTGCCATCCCTTAACAAAATGTACACGGAAATCTCATTAGCTCGTAAAACGGGCGAGTCGATACACCGTCGATTAATCAAGCGGTCAATTATTCCCTCCGGTTCTGGCGGAATATCGTCTAGCGGCAAACAGGATGGATCATCTTCCCAAACGGGAGAAAATGAGTCAACTTGACTCCAGCAATCTTGATCATATTGCGTGGCACGATAGCAAGAAAAAATTCTATCATCGGTACTTTGCACATAGATGGTGTCTTTATCAGCCACCAGTAATTTCTTGATTGCTATAGGTGGTGCTCCTAAATTTTTCCAAGATTTATAAGGCTCACTACCATAGTTATGTACTATTAAGCCAAGAATGCAACCAAGCATTGAAAACACAGGTAATACAATACAGCCAGATATTAAGACTTGTGTAGAATGATTAACTTTCATTTATACAGACAAATACGATTACCAACAAAAGCCGCCCAACGCCGCCAATGTGCCGCCGTTAGTGTGGCACTATTTAAGCCAAGTCTTGCGCAAACCCGCCGCTTGGACGGTCGGCACAATTGGGTTTGTTATATGGCTTTTTTATAACCCGTATCCGCTCACAATTACTCGGACCTCTTCAAAACCAAACGACTTTAAAAATTGTTCGTAATAATCTCTACCATCTTTAGCCGTTTGCTCAAGAATATTATTTCGAATCGCAAAATCGATTAATAATTTTCTTCCTTCTGGCAGAACTTCGTTTTGATATGCGACTAATGTATTTTGGCAGATAAACCCAGGACACCTATCACTTTGAGATAAAATACGGCTATTTTCAAAATCTATTACGACATTATCTTCAAAAACTTCTGGAGAAGGTAATGTTATTTGCGCACGTTTGCCATCAGAGCTAACCCAGACGTCATCTTCCCTCATTTTTTGTAAGTCAAATCCAGCCGGAACCCTTCCCCTCACAAGCACGACAATCTCTTGTTTTACCCCAACAGAACCAAGAAAACTTAGCCATCCTTGAGGAATTTCAGTGTACATAACATCCACTGCGTTATAATGTTCCACAAAAATCTGTTTGTTTACGTGCTTGATCGCTTCCAAAACAGGTTTACCTGATGTTATCGTGACTCCGCCATTATCTGCTAGAATCCTATAAATCCAAATTCCAATTAAGACCAACCCAACGATAGCTATAGAATTCCAAATTATCTTCAATACGGAATTATTCATTGACCTTCACTCCAAAATTTAGAGACCTTTGTTCTTAAATGTGATTTCAATCTGCTCAAAATCTAGTTGTCGTAAAAATTCTTCCAATTGCAATCTGGCTATCTTTTCGGCTAACCCTATCATATTTTGATTTTGTTCAGCCTGAGTTGTTAATTGTTCTTTGGCTTTATCCAATGCTTCGATCTCGATGCCTTCGTATTGCGAAAAAAACAAACTTTGTTTTTGATCAAATACTTTCGATTGATTAGGCAGTAATTCAACACTCGTTATTGTTGCTCGTGGTAAGACAACGTGTAAATTCTTACCATTAATGGTCACATCAGTATCTTGAATTTTCGTCAAATCAATCCCTACTTGAATTTCGCCAACTGCCATTAACAAAATACGATCTTGAGTCAGATTAATGATCCCACCAACTGATCTTTTACGATTGATTTCGACTACAGTTTGGTCCGTATATTCAATACTCGTTAGATAACCAAGTTCCCCCCATTTCGGTGGAGGCAGAGGAGTTGGTGTCGGTGTTGAACTGGGTGTTGGAAACGGGGTAACTGAAGCAAGCGGTGTGAATGTGGGAGAAATTTCTCCGGGCCAATCTTCTGTTATTTGTTCGGGCTGCGAAGGTTTAGTTATCCACCAATAAAATATACCTAAACCTCCCAAAATAACCGCGGCAATAATAACACTCAAAATTTGAGTCTGAGACAGATTAATAGAAATTGATTGGTTATTGTTATTTTCTGTCATAAATTTCTCATTTCACTTAGTGGCAAATAAGACGCAAAATTTAGCCATATAACTATTTCTAGCTAGCAAAGTCCCGTAAAATTTTATGCCAGTCTTGTCATCAAAAAATTTAGGGCGACGGCCTAAATCTTCCGACAATTCGATAAGCCTATTATCACACAAACCAAAGCTTTTATCAATAGTACGGCAGATAGAGCGCGGGGGGTAGAGGGTTACAAATCACGGTGATTCCTTTGCCTCTGCTAGTAGAGGGTTACGAATCACGGTGATTCCTTTGCCTCTACTAGTAGAGGGTTACGAATCACGGTGATTCCTTTGCCTCTACTAGTAGAGGGTTACAAATCACGGTGATTCCTTTGCCTCTACTAGTAGAGGGTTACGAATCACGGTGATTCCTTTGCCTCTACTAGTAGAGGG
>JAGRBZ010000527.1 GCA_020433805.1 Anaerolineae bacterium | reverse complement strand
AACCAAGCTTGTATTTTGTCCTGAAGTCGACTTATAAAACCTTTAGGGTCTGGTTTCTTTCAACTGCGTAACTCATATTTGAAACCGAAACTTTTGGTCAATATCTCAACAGATGGCGCAGGGGCGACGGCAATCGGCCTTAATGGTCGTGGCGGAAAGGATGGCCCAATCCGATTGCCTCGCCCTTGGTCGGGGGCATCATCGGTGTTGCCGCGACGGATAGTATGGGGCAACGGGGCGAGGCAACGTCATTGGGCGGTCTATCGCAACCCGATGACTCGTTGACGTTGCCATCGCCCCTACCGGCTGCTCTCTTGAAAAGTTCTGGTTTCATTATGATATCCGTATAGTTACCGGTTACCAATCTCTAGTCTCCAACCTCTAATCTCTAATGACCATTTACTATTTACTACTTGACCAACCCCAGCCGGATGGCCTTCACCGCAGCCTGGGTGCGGTCCGAGACATCGAGCTTTTTGAAGACGGTTTGCAGGTAGCTCTTGACCGTGGCCGGGCTGAGCACGAGGGTGTGAGCGATACCCTGGTTGGTTAGCCCTTCGACCAGCAGACGCAGGACATCCATCTCGCGAGGGGTTAGTGGCTCCAGCAGCAGCGGAGCTTCGTCCGGCTCGTCTTCGGGCGAGTCATCCAGATTGCGCAAGACGTTCTGCAAAAATTCGCGGTCCACCCGCGACTCGCCTCTGGCTACGGCGCGCACGGTGTTCAGTAGATCTTCACGGGGGATGTCCTTCAACACAAATCCGGCGGCCCCACCGGCCAGGGCGCGCAGCAAATAGGCCGTGCTGCGATAGGTGGTGATGATGATGACCCGCGTGGTCAGATTCAAGCTGTTGATGGCTTGCAAGGCATCCAGGCCGTCCATATCCGGCATACGAATATCCATTAAGGTGACATCGGGGTCTAACCGTTTGAATAGCTCGATGGCCTCGCGACCGCTGCCGGCCTGGCCGACAACCTCAATATCAGGTGCGGTGAGCATACTTTGCAAGCCTTCGCGCACCATCGGATGGTCGTCAACAAGTAACACGCGGATTTTGTTTGGGGTCTCCTCACTCATTTTTCCTCCACAGCGTACAGCGGGATGTAGGCTGTAATTTTTGTCCCTGCGTCGGGTCGGCTTTCGATGTGCAGATCGCCGCCCAGCAGCATGGCGCGTTCACGCATGCCGATTAAGCCAAAGTGGGCGCTGCCGTTGGTTTTGTCGACCTCGTCAAGGTTAAAGCCACGCCCCCAATCGCGTATTTCCAGCACCAGGCTGGGGCGTTTGAGGTGCAGCGAGACCCGCACCCGGTTGGGGTGGGCGTATTTGCGGGCGTTGGTCAGGGCCTCTTGCGCAATACGAAAGATGGCAGTCTCCAAAACGGGGTTTAGCTTAATGCGTTCTAAATCATCCACAAATTCAAGCTGCCATTGTTCCAGTTCGGCCAAATCGGTGGCATACTGGTGTAGACCGGATACCAACCCGAAATCTTCGAGAGCCGCCGGGCGCAGTTCCGAAACTACCCAGCGCGCCTCTTTGATGGCCTCGCGCAACCGGGCCTGCCCCATTTGTAATTCTCCAGCAGCCGGGGCCTCTAAGCCATTCACTAACGCGGTCATCGTGTCAAAGTGCATATTGGCACTTAACAGCAGTTGCGTGAGACCATCGTGCAAATCTAAACCGATGCGCCGTCGCTCTTCCTCCTGAACTTGCGAAAGCTGCTCGGCCAGCGTTCGCAGCCGGGCCTCGCGCACGGCCAGCCTTTCGTACAGCCGGGCGTTGGCTAATGCAATCGCTGCCTGGTCAGAGAGTAACTGTAGGATACGGAGGTTGTCGTCGCTAAAGGTATCACGGTCCTTCAGCGACACGCCCATCACCCCCACAACCAGAGCATTTTGCTTGAGAGGAAAGGCTGCGGCGGCCCTGATGTCCCACTCGCGCATTTCCGGCAGGGTGTAGAGCGGGTGCCGGATGGCGTTATTGATGACCTGGGGTTGCCCGGTTTGGGCCGCTGTGACGGTGATACCATCATCACGCGGAACACGCGGCGGCCGACCCTCAACACTGTCGGCGGCAACACTGGCTGCAAATTGCAGCTCTTGCTGATTATATACAAAAATGCGGACTTCCGCAGCGTTGACCAGACGCAAGGCGCTGGAGGCAATGGTATCAAGTACCTGATCAGGATCGAGCGTGCTGGTTAATTGGAGGCTCACCTGGCGCAGCGCCTCCAGTTCCGATAAACGGGCGGTCAGGCGTCGCTCTCGAACGGCCAGTTCGGCCATCATCCCATCAAAGGCATCCGCCAGTTGCCCCAGTTCATCATCACCGGAAAGGTCAACCGGTTCAGAAAGATCACCGGCAGCCACGCGCTTGGCTCCCCGAACCAATGAGCCGATGCCGGAATCAATTCGGCGCAACAACGGCCAGGTTACCACCCCGGCAACTATTGAGGAAAGTGCTGCGGTAAATAGGCTGCTGACTATTGCCATATTCATAGCGGTCGCCAGTTGTTGCTGCGTTGCCGCCAGATTTTCGGCCGCACGGGGCTGAATTTGACCAACCAATACCTCATCACCGGCTTGATACAGCAAGCCGGCAAAGGTGGCAAACTGCTGTTGTTGCCGATCTCGTCCGCGCATCAAATAGGTGCCCGTGAGCTTAATCTGATTGAACAAATTGTCGATGTAGTCGCTCCAGAACTGTTCTTGTGATGTTTGGACAAGCGAGGCAAATATATTGTGATGATGCTGAAAGCCAATGACTCCTTCATCAAATCTTACCAATTCGGCGGGATCGGGCGAGGCCAGATATGAGGCAATGGCCAGCGACATTTCGTTGAGATATTCTTGCATGCCGCTTACGGCGTTTTGATAAAGGGCATCGTCTTCGGGCCGAGCCACGCGAACATTATGGGCCAAGAAAGCATTGAGCTTAATTTCCGCATCCTCGATGTGCAGCAGCGATAAATCTTGGGCATCACGCAATCGAATGAGATCGGCGGCTATGGTATCGGCTTGTTGTTGGGTTTCCGACAGCTCTGAGGCCCAGTCTTGTTCTTGTGCAGAAGTAGCGCTGCTGTCGTAGCGATCAACATCTGTGGCAAAACTTTGTAAGAGATTTCTAAATTGCCCCTTGAAATCGGGTTTGCCTTCCATTAAATAACGGTACAGCGCCGCCTCTGAGTCGCGCAGGCGAGCCTGCATCTGCACGGCTAACAATTGATCCTCCACGCTGGCGGCAATGGTCGGTAGTGCGCCGGTAATGGTATGGGCTAGAAAAACCAACGCCAACAAATTTACCAGGATTGCCAGCCCCAAAAACAGCACCAAGAGCAGTAAACTTTTTCTGATGCGCATCATTGCCATCCTAATTTTACGTGTAACTTACGTTGCCATCTTTTGTCCAAAGGGGTAAGGAGTAGGAAGTAGGGATTAGGGGGTAAGACGATGTATTCTTACAACTTGCTTTTTACTCGCTCCGTGATTTGTACTCTAATATCGAATTTTGATGTTTTTTGACATAGTGGCAACTTAGATTATATATGAAGGGGGCTGATTATACAGGCATTACGGTGAGTTTGCCAGACTGGATATTGTGCTCAAAGGATTGGCGGCTGATGAGAATAAAAAACACCCCCAAGCGTTTATTAGCTCGGGGGTGTTGGTTTTATGACACGATAGTTTTGCTTACGGAATGCGGAACTTCTGCCCCGGATGGATAAGGTTGGGGTTCTTAATTTGATCTTTGTTGGCCTCAAAGATTTCCGACCAGCGGGCGGCGTTGCCATAGACTTCTAAGGCGATCTTGCTCAGGCTGTCGCCGGGTTTAACTTCGTAGATGCGCTCGGCGGTTTCGGCCTTCTGTTGTGCCGCTGCCGGTTGAGGTGTAGGTGACGCTGTCACCGGTTTTTGTTTTGCTACAGCCGGCTCAGCTTTGGGCGCAGCCGGTGCTTCTTTGGCCTTTTGTTCGGCTTCGGCCTTGGCTTTCTCTTCAGCTTCACGTTTCTTGCGGGCAGCTTCTGCGGCAGCGGCTTTGGCTTTGGCTTCAGCCTCGCGCTTTCTGGCGGCCTCTTCTTCGGCTTTCGCTTTGGCTTTGGCCTCGGCTTCTTGTTTTTTGCGTGCTTCTTCAGCAGCCTCGGCTTCGGCCTTCGCTTTGGCTTCGGCTTCGCGCTTTTTGGCGGCTTCTTCGGCAGCTTTGGCTTCGGCCCGCGCTTTGGCTTCCGCTTCCGCTTTGGCTTAAGCTTTGGCTTTGGCTTCAGCCTCGCGCTTTTTGGCGGCTTCTTCAGCGGCTTTGGCTTCGGCCTGCGCTTTGGCTGCGGCTTTTTCTTGTTGAGCTTCACGTTCGCGGCGCTGAGCATCGGTGTCGGTTGCTTTTAGCGCCACTCTCATCATATCTAAAACTTCGTGCTCTTTTTTGCTGACATCGCTGCCCATGCCAAATAAGCCTTCACTGGTTTCTTCGGCAAAGTGTTGGCTAATGGTCAGCAAAAACTCCCGTACAGCATCGGCATCGGGAGAATCAACGTTGCTTTCAAGCAGCGTGCCGATTTGCTCCATTTTTTTCTGGGCCTGGTCAAAGGTGATGGCACTGTTGAGTGTCGGGTTCTTGTTGAACTCCTGCACATCATTAACCAGGGCATTGTTTGTTTTGTATTCCGTTATCACTTTATCAAGAATGTGCTGATAGCGCTTGCCCACCAAACCCCCGTGACCGGAGCGGTGCTCGGTCATCATGGTTTCAATAAGCTGGGGCGATTCTTTGAGCAAATCCCAATCGGCTGCCTTCAATGTTGATTTTGTTGTCATAATTAGTCCTCCTCAAAAAGGGTATTGCAAAACTACTTTTACTACGGAAGGTTTTTAGTTGGTTGAATACTCGGGCTTTGTTATGCGTTGCCCGTTGCTACCATTATTAACTTCTTTTTCCATTTTCGTTTCGTTGTGGAAATAGACGGTGCGGATGGGGAAAGGAATGTTGATGTCATTTTCATCGAGCTTTTTCTTGATAGTCGAAATAACTCTATCTTGCACAGCCAGTACATCGGCTTGCTGCGGCTTCGTCCACCAGCGTGCTCGCAGATTTACGCTGGAGGCATCGAGCGCCACGGTTATAACATCCGGCGCGGGGTTAGACAAAACGCCCTCGGTGTTGTGCAACACATCGAGCATAATCCGGCGGGCTTTCTCAATGTCATCTTCGTAGCCGATGCCCACATCGTAATCCGTACGGCGGTTTGGGTGCGCAGTATTCACGGTAACCGAGTCGGTAAATAAC
>JAGRBZ010000526.1 GCA_020433805.1 Anaerolineae bacterium | reverse complement strand
AGATCAAGCTTCGGCCCTGCTGTGGGATTGGCGAGAAGCTTTCGCCAAAGTATTGATTGCCGACCTGAATCTGCCGGAGAAAACCGGCGAGTTTGCCGATATGGTAGCCCAAACCCTGGCTTACGGTCTCTTTACCGCCCGCATCATGGACAAGACCCCGGACACCTTTAGCCGCTTTGAGGCCCAACGTTTGATCCCTAAATCGAACCCATTACTGCGCGATTTCTTTGGCCGTATTACCGGCATTGATATGGATGATGAGCCGTTTGCCCCTTTTTTTGACGACTTGGTCAACCTGCTGGCTCACACCGATATGGAAGCGGTCTTGACCGACTTTGGCAAGCGTACCCGCCAGGAAGACCCGGTGGTTCACTTTTATGAAACCTTTTTGGCTGCTTACGATCCCAAACTGCGCGAAGCCCGAGGCGTGTACTACACCCCGGAGCCGGTGGTCAGTTATATTGTGCGTTCGGTTGATTATCTGTTGAAAACCCGCTTCAACTGCCCGCAGGGTTTGGCCGACAGCAGTAAGATTACTATCCCTAACACCAACCCCGGTTTGACCATTAAGGGCAAGCGACAGCCCCGCAAAACCACTGAGAGCCACAAAGTGCTGGTGCTGGACCCGGCCACCGGAACCGGCACCTTTTTGTACAGCGTCATCGACCACATTCGCCAACAGTTTATGCAGCAGGGTAATGCCGGTTTATGGCCCGGCTACGTTAAAAACCATTTATTACCTCGCCTATTTGGCTTTGAACTGTTGATGGCCCCTTACGCCGTAGCCCATTTCAAGTTGAGCCTGCAACTGATGGGCCGCGACCTACCCGAACCCTTGAGCCAGCAGTGGACCTACACCCCCACCGACAGCGAACGGTTGGGTATTTACTTGACCAACACGCTGGAAGAACCGCACGAGATGACCGGCCTGCCCCTTTTTACGCAATGGGTGGCTGATGAGACGAATGCGGCTAACGAGATTAAGCAGTTATTACCGGTGTTAGTGGTCATGGGTAATCCGCCATATTCCAATTTTGGAATGATGAATAAAGGAGACTGGATATTAGACCAGCTTAATGATTATAAAAAAGGTTTAGATGAGAAAAAAATCAACCTTGATGATGATTTTATTAAATTCATCCGTTTTGGGCAGTGGCGTATTGATAAAAGTGGTGTAGGAATTTTAGCTTTTATCACTAATAATACTTATATTGATGGTATTACTCATCGCCGGATGCGGCAGTCTTTAATGGAGACTTTTACGGAAATATATATTCTTAACCTGCATGGAAGTAGTATGAAAGAAGAAGTAAGTCCTGATGGATCCAAAGATGATAATGTTTTTGATATTCGTCAAGGAGTTTGTATAAGTCTTTTCGTAAAAGAATTAAATAAACAAAGCCCAGCTAAAGTTTATTATTCGGAATTATGGGGAGCAAGAGAAAATAAATACGCGACCTTATTTGACAGTGACTTTGTAACAACCCCCTGGGTTGAAATCACTCCTAAGGCCAAATATTTCTTCTTTACCAATAAAAATTTCGAATATGAGAAAGTATACAAGCAATTTAATCAAATAACTGAATGTTTTAGTGTTTATTCAAGTGGAATCCAAACAAAACGTGATAAGGTTGCAGTAACTCTAACCGAGGATAATCTAAATAATATATTGAATGATTTTTTGACTATAAATGATGAAGAACTTAGAGCAAAATATAAGTTACCTCAAGATGGACGTGATTGGAAAATTAGCTGGGCTAAAGAACATGCTTCTGAATTTTTGAGGAAGGGACAGAGTCCCGCCTCTATATTTTATAGACCTTTTGATAACCGTTGGTGTATTATTGAAGATCGTTCGAAGGGCTTCGTTGCATATCCAAGATTCGATGTAATGCATCATATGAAAAAAGACAACTTAGGATTAATTACAACACGACAGTTATCAATGTCTACATTTCAACATGTGTGTGCAACTCGTCACCCTATCGATGGGAATACAATTTCAATAAAAACAAGAGAATATAATTATCTTTTCCCTCTTTACATCTACCCAAATGAAAACGATGACAAACAAAAAAGTCTATTTGAGGTCTCGGACTGGCCGCCGGATGAGGCAAATGGGAAGCGCACTCCTAACCTTAACCCAGCGTTTGTAGAAGAATTGGAGCAGAAGTTGGGGTTGGCGTTTCAACCTCACCCAGCAGCATCTACGCCTCAAAACGATGTCTTTACCCCGGAAGTCATCTTCCACTACATCTACGCTATCTTCCATAGTCCTACCTATCGCAGCCGTTATGCGGAGTTCCTCAAAATCGACTTTCCCCGTGTGCCGGTAACTTCGGATGTTGATTTGTTCCGGTCGTTAAGCCGGTTGGGGCAGCAACTGGTTAGCCTGCATCTGTTAGAGTCGCCGGAGGTCAGCCAGTTTATTACCCGCTACCCCATCGCCGGAGATAACCAAGTTGAGAAAGGTTACCCCAAGTATGTATCTCCCCAAGAAGGCCATCCGGGGCGGGTTATGATTAACAAAACCCAATACTTCGAAGGTGTACCATCGGAAGTATGGGAGTTTTACATCGGCGGTTACCAGGTGCTCGACAAATGGCTCAAAGATCGGCGTGGGCGGCAGTTGTCCTATGATGACCTAACCCATTATCAGCAGGTCGTTGTAGCCTTACAAAAGACTATTGATCTGATGACAGCAATTGATGCGGCCATACCTGAGTGGCCGATTCAATAATCGAATCATAGATCAATAAGTTTTCACCCTTCCATTCAAATAAAGGTTTCGCTGAATATAAATACTCCCCTGGAATAAATTTAGTCAGCAGATAGGGGCTTGTTCCTCGCCTAATACCTTTTTTACTATATAGTTGAGGTTTAGTTATATGAGTTTAGACAAAAATGAAACTCCGTGGGAACCATCAGAGGATACAGAAAAGCAATCGAAAGCCCAGAAGTTTAATTCAAAAAAAATTCGAGCCGTACTTAGGGAAGGATTTACTGATGATGAACTTAATCGCCTCTGTTATGACGAGTCCGATTTCAAACCCTTTCTTGATGAATTAGGTCAAGATATAAGCAAAGATCGGGTAATAGATAAACTTATTAAATACGCTGAACGAAAAGAGCTAATAGCAAAACTCCTGCCTTTAATCAAAAAACATAATCCTAACAAATATGAAAAATATGAACCTTACATTGAGCCTACTGATAATTCTGCGGGACAAAGTATTAACGAAAAAAAGGCAGAGCCGTCGTTTGCATCCGTCACTGAAGCACCTTCTTACGAAAAACCTCAAAGCACCAACGAAAAAAAGGAGGAATGGAAGTTAATAGTAAAGTCAATAATAATAAGCTTTGTAGTATTAATAGCAATATTTGTACTCTTAGTTATTATGATCCCATCAATTGCGCTCCAGACGAATGACCTTGAAAGCAAAGCCCTGCCGGGGGCAGAAGCAGAACTTCCTGCATTTGATATAACCGTTCTTGATCATTTAGGGGATGATAAGATGACATATGAGATTACCGAGCATCTTAGGTATGATTATAACAGACAAGGTGTTCCAATAAAATGGATACTGCAAGTGATTCCAGAGTATAAAGGCGACAAATCATACGGCGAAGTGGCCGTTTTAGTAAAAGATTCGGAGGGTGACATTATAAATCCAGACAAAACAGTTAAATGGACTAATTTCAACAAATCTTCTGAAACATTAACTATTACGTTGGATTTCGATAAGATTATTAGAAGGGTACCTCAAATTAATTTAGAGGGCGGGTTTCAAACAAATATATTCGAAACAAACACATATACTTTTCCAACGAAAATTTTTGATATAGAAGTAAAAGCTAGAAATAATAGTACTCCGCTAACACATACACAGTTAGTTATTCAAAATTCTCCTTGGTACCATTATGCTGCTGTGTCTGCTTGGAAAGATGATTCAGTTGAGGTTTACGTTAGTACAAAGAATTTAGGAGAACTGTCAGATTTTGCAGTGGTAGCCGAGATATTCAAAGTTGATGAACTTCCAGGAAAATTTCACACAACCTGGCAGAAAGTAGGTTCTCAGCAGAAAGTTAAAACTGACGTCCCTCGCGAACAGGAATTTCCTACTACGTTTACTTTCCCAAAGGACTCCAACGAAATATTTACGTTCGAAGAAGATGCATGGTATGTCGTTCACACCTATGTGGTCAAAAAACAGAATTATATTCAGTTTAATGACAATAAGCCTTGGTATTCGTCTGAGCGTACGTGGATAATGGGTAGTTTTAGCCAAGATTTATTAATAAAACACCCATAATAGAACGAAGTAAATTGGTTGGAGAGAGCGACGAGAGTCAACTTACCAGTCTGGTATTTATTGAAGTATGAACCTTATTAATACTAATAACTTAACGACCTACATATGTTAGGTTTTCCTTGAACTTGCCCAAAGATCCCTACAAACACCACCTGGCAGCAAAGCCCCTGAAAACCCGACACCTCTTCTTAGCCTTAACTGCTCTCAATCTCCCCGCTGAACTTGAAGATTTCATTGAATGCAAATACCATAAAAAGGGTAAGTCGCGTTATCCGTTACCAGCAGACAGACCTGTCAGGTTTTCGCAAGTAACTTCACGTGAAGGCTTATTTGAAGACATACGGTACCTTATGGCAAAGACTCGGTGAAAAACCTGACAGGTCTTCGTGGGTTTTCGTACGTCCGTAGGCCAGACCTGTCAGGTTTTCGCAAGTAACTTCACGTGAAGGCTTCTTTGAAGACATACGCTACCTTATGGCAAAGACTCGGTGTAAAACCTGACAGGTCTTCGCAGACTTCGTACGTGCGTCGGCCAGACCTGTCAGGTTTTCGCACGTGACGCTGCTTGGAGGACTCTTTGAAGACAGACGCTACCTTATGGCGAAGTCTCCGTTGAAAACCTGACAGGTCTTTAAATCTTCTTAGCACACAAGGAACCACACCATGACCGAACCCATCCCGTTAGAATTCGATCAGTACTATCACATTTACAATCGCGGCAATAACCGTGAAAATCTATTTCGTAAGCCGGACAACTACCACTATTTCCTGAGGCAGTACACCAAACACATCAACCCTATTGCTGATACCTTTGCTTACTGTCTGCTGCCGAACCACTTTCATCTGCTGGTCAAGATCAAGACGGTTGAAGCTATCCAACGCCATCAGCGTAAGCCTCTCAAAAAGCCAAGCCAATACTTTTCCAACTTTTTCAATGCCTACGCTCGCGCTTTTAACAACGCCTTTCAACGCACTGGATCACTCTTTGAACGGCCCTTCGGGCGTATTCCGG
>JAGRBZ010000525.1 GCA_020433805.1 Anaerolineae bacterium | reverse complement strand
TGTTACCTTTGAGAACTTTGACCTGCTGCTCAAGGAACTCTACGCTCAATTTACCCCTGAATTTGCCGCTAAAGAAAGCAACGTCGATGCCGAACGCATTATCGCCTCGGCCAAAGCAGTGGCCAATTGCCAGGGGCGATTGGCGACGCACGTGTGGCGCAGCGCCGCCAGCGGCAACCTGGGCGGCTGGCAAGTGGCTCGCACGCTCTTTTTCCTCAACGTTTTAACCGGCTCAGTCGGCACGCCGGGGGGAACGAGCGGCAACAGTTGGAACAAGTTCGTGCCGAAAACGTTCGATACCCCGCCGCCGCAGAAAAAGTGGAATGAGCTATTGCTGCCCAAAGAATGGCCTATGGCCCATTTCGAACTGAGCTTTTTGCTGCCCCATTTTCTGCTGGAAGGCCGGGGCAAGCTGGATGTCTACTTTACCCGCGTCTACAACCCGCTCTGGATCAATCCCGACGGTTTTATGTGGATGAAGGCCCTGCGCGATGAAAACCTGATTGGCAACCACATCGCCCTGACCCCCACCTGGAATGAGTCGGCCTGGTACGCCGATTACGTCCTGCCGATGGGCCACTCCGGCGAACGGCACGATATTATGAGCCAGGAAACCCACGCCGGGCAGTGGATTGCTTTTCGACAGCCGGTGCGCCGTGTGGCGATGGAGCGGATGGGCCAGAAGGTGCAATTTACCTACGAGGCCAATCCCGGCGAGGTCTGGGAGGAGGTTGAGTTCTGGCTGCAGCTTTCTTGGCGCATCGATCCCGATGGCTCATTGGGCATTCGGTCTCATTTCGAAAGCCCCTACCGCCCCGGCGAATGCATCACCGCCGACGAATATTACCGCTGGATTTTTGAAAACAGCGTACCCGGCCTGCCCGAAGCCGCCGCCGCCGAAGGGCTGACCCCGTTGGAATATATGCGCAGGTACGGTGCGTTTGAGGTCGTCAAAGAAAACTACGCGCCTTATGAAAAACCTGCGCCCGGCCTCGAAATGACCCACCCCGGCAACGGTAGTTTGCCGCCGGACTATAAAATCGATGGCAATGGCCGCATCCTCAAAAACGATCAGGCCATCGGCGTGATGGTGGATGGCACACCGCGTGCCGGGTTCGGTACACCCAGCCGCAAGCTGGAATTTTATCAACCGACGCTGGCCGAGTGGGGTTGGAACGAACTGGAATACACCGTCCCCCATTATCTCAAAAGCCACGTCCACCCCGACAACATCGACCGCAGCAAGGGCGAAATGCTGCTGCTGCCCACCTTCCGCCTGCCGACGCTCATTCATACCCGTTCGGCCAATGCCAAGTGGCTGTATGAAATCAGCCACCGCAACCCGGTTTGGATGCATCCTGAAGATGCGCGGCGCATTGGCGTCCACAGTAACGATCTCATCAAAGTGGAGACCGAAATCGGCTACTTTGTATCGAAGGTCTGGGTTACGGAAGGCATCAAGCCCGGCGTTATCGCCATGAGCCATCATTTGGGCCGCTGGCGTCTGCAAGAAAATATCGGCCTCAATCGGGGGACGTCCTCCCTAGTTGAGATAGACGAAACACCGGACGGCGAGTTTTCACTGCGCAAAAAGCACGGTGCCGCCGCTTTCGAGTCGGATGACCCGGACACATCACGCATTTGGTGGGAAGATGTCGGCGTGCATCAAAACATTACGCACGCCGTCCATCCCGACCCCATCAGCGGGATGCATTGTTGGCATCAAAAGGCAATGCAGGTCAGCAAAGCCGGGCCGCAAGATCGCAACGGCGATATTCGCGTCGATACCAACAAATCGATGGCCGTCTATCGTCAATGGCTGGCGATGACCAAACCGGCCCCCGGCCCCAACGGTTTACGCCGTCCGCTGTGGCTCAAGCGACCGCTCAAGCCGCATATCAGCATGTTTTATCTAACTGAGGAAAAGACCGCAGCGCCGGTTGAGGAAAAAACGGTTTAGGGATGAGGCAGCGACCGCGAATGTCAGGTAGCCCAACATTATACCGTGGAAACACAAAATTGCGCTGATAATCGACAGAATTAACAGGATTCACCTTAATTATGACAAATATGACAAATAAAATCGTGATAATCTTGTAAATCCTGTCTAATATTTCTTTCCCACGGTTTAATGCAGAGCTACCGAATGTCATTTCGAGGCGTTTTTTGCCGAGAAATCCCTCAAATGTCCGTTGCCAACAGCAACTTAGGGGATTTCTCGCTCCTTTGTCGCTCGAAATGACATCCCGGCTGTGTTTTACTGCGAATGAATTCGCAGCCTGCTAGAAGAAACGTGTTGAAAACACGTTACGGGCAAACCCGATAACCTGTTTCAACAGGTTTTGATTAGCAGCGACCGATTTATGAACTTTAAGAAAATAAATGGATAACTCGGATAGACTCGCCCCCCACGTTCGCCGGGCGATGATACTGCTGGTTTATTTATGTCTACAATCCCAACTGGGTACCACAAACTGGACAAAATGGCCCACCACGTCCGCTCCGCGATGAATCGCAGAGCTAGTGAGCAGCACCGGATAAATCCGGTTTCAAAAAAGCCCCATTGATGGGGCGCTGTTCGATAGCACGGTGATTTATCACCGTTGCGGACGCCGGGGTAAAGGCATTTCGATGAAACAATGACTTTACGTAATTAAACCAGCAGTATCATTTATCGCGGGGTGGGCACCACGGGCAAATCAGCGTTGAATGGATGAGACCATTCGTCTAATGTGACATTGTCGAACTAATTCACTTCCCAAAAAATTAGGGAATACAACAGTCTGTATTCCCTAATACGTTCATTTTAGTTGTAAGTTTTAAATGTTATTTCGTGACGGTCATCTCTTGCGGCTGCCCTTCAACCGCGTCTAAATCGGCTTGCGGCAGCGAGCCGAATAGATCGAGCGCCTTCAAAACCTGTGCATCTTCGCTGGCCAGCAGTTCGGAAACCGTCATGGCTTCGAGGTCGTCCGGCGAGATAATATCGCTCCCTATCGGAAGTTCTACCACCACGTCCGGCTCGATACCCTGCTTGCGAATAAGGCGACCATCGGCCGTAAGCCACTGGCTGGTGCCTAGCAGCAGCGCCGAGCCGTCTTCCAGTTCAAACGGTCGCAGAACCGTACCGGTGCCGAAGCTGGTTTCGCCGATTACCGTACCGCGCTCATGGTCTTGAATAGCACCGGCAAAAATCTCCGAAGAGCTGGCTGTACCGTGATTGATCAGAACCATAATGGGAACTTCCGGGGCAACGCCGCCTGAGCGAACCGGGAAAGGCTCGCGCGAACCATCGGCATTCTCTTGAATAAGGACGTTGCCTTCGCTCAAAAATTCACTGGTAACCTTAATAGCCTGCTCCAGCAATCCGCCCGGATTGTTGCGAACATCCACAATCAACTTCGTTGCTCCGGCGGCTTCGGCTTCTTTAATCGACTCAATCAGATTATCATCAAGGTTGGCACTAAACTGGCTTAAACGGATAAGCGCGACATCGGTACCGGGGATCATATTCCAGTTAGCCGCCGGAACTTTGATTTCATCACGAATAATCGAAATTTCCAAACTCTCATTTAGCTCGGGTCGAAAAATTGTCAAAACGACCTCGGTGCCTTTTTCACCGCGAATCATACTGATCGTTTCATTGAGCGACAGGCCGGTTACATCGGTACCGTCAACCTCGATAATAATATCGCCGGATTGGACACCGGCCTCATCTGCCGGAGAACCGTCAAACGGAGCCACAATCACCGGCAAGCCATCCTCAAGGCCCACCTGGGCACCTATCCCAAAAAATTTACCGGAAATATTGGTGCGCTGTTGCTTTACTTCTTCGGGGGTTAAAAATCGCGTATGTCCCTCATCGCCCAGGGCCTGAATAAGGCCATTGATAGCGCCGTATGTCAGTTGGGTCGTATCAAGAATATCTTTATCGATAAAATTGCGATGCGCAATTTGCCAGACCTGCCAAAAAACATCAAACTCTTCCGGTTGATCTTCTGCGCGAACGATAGCGGGACCCAATAGGTTACCCGTGTTGCCCAGGGCTAGTCCAATTCCAAATGATCCGAAAGCGAGAATAAACAGGCCGATAGTTACGATTGCGATTTTGAGGGATTTCTTCATAATATCTCCAGAATAGGGTGAAAGCGTGGCAGATTGATATCGGGTTGTTGAAAAGATCGATTACTCCTCTTATTGTATCCATTATAGCTTAAGACAAACTGAGAATAAAGTTCGGGGAAAAATTATGGAGCACAGCGCAGCAGACCTACAAAAAACCCTTCAGCGCCTTGATGGCCAAGGCTATCCGGCCTACAAAGATATTCGCGGCAGCTATGCGTTTGATGACTTCACCCTGACTATCGATCACGTTCAGGGCGATCCCTTTGCAGCCCCATCGCGCCTGCGGGTGCGGATGCCGATGGCCGTGGCCCGCTTTCCACCCGCAACCTACGCCAACCGCAGCCGCGCCATTGCCCTGCGCGACTTTCTGGCCCGCTGCTTTGCCCGCGCCTGCCGCGACGTGAGCGACCGCAGTCGCGGCAGTGGCAAAAGCGGCCTCATCGCGATGGACAGCCCCGGCCAGGAAATCTTAGAGCGATCATCACTCATCGTTACCCCTGAATTGGTCGAAGCCCGCTTTGTGGTTGGCCTACCGGCCCGGGGCCGTCGCATTTTGGGACGACAGGCCGCCGCAATTTTGGGCCAGGACATCCCCCAGCTAGTTACGCAGGCGCTGACCTATGCCCATCTCGATCAAAATGCGCTGACCGCCCATCTCAACACGGCGGAAGATGCCGATACCCTGCGCCGACAGCTAGCGAGCTTAGGGCTGGTCGCGTTTGTGGCCGACGGCAGCCGCTTGCCGCGCCGGTCGGGCGTGGATGACCGGCCGCTGCAAGGCGAGGCCGTGGTACCGTTTCGCAGTCCCAACAGCCTCAGGGTTACAGTCACGCTACCCCACGCCGGTCGGGTGACCGGGCTGGGTCTAACCAAAGGCGTCACGCTGATTGTCGGCGGCGGCTATCACGGCAAGAGCACGCTGCTGGCGGCTATCGAGCGGGGCGTCTACAACCACATTCCCGGCGACGGGCGCGAGTTGGTCATCACCGACCCGACCGCCGTCAAGATTCGGGCCGAGGACGGTCGTCGGGTTGAGGGGGTTGATATTCGGCCCTTCATTAATAACCTGCCCAACGGCAGCAACGCCGCCGCTTTCCGCACCGAAAACGCCAGCGGCAGCACCAGCCAGGCGGCTAATATTATGGAAGCGCTGGAAGTGGGCAGCCGCACCCTGCTGCTCGATGAGGACACCTGCGCCAC
>JAGRBZ010000524.1 GCA_020433805.1 Anaerolineae bacterium | reverse complement strand
GCGGCGCAGCGTTCGATATGATAGTAAAGGCAGGCCCGGCTGTCATTGCCGTCGATGGTGCGGGTGCAGGTTAAGTAGGGGAAGATTTTGCGCACCAGATCGAGCGTCTGGTAGGCAGCCCAGGCGGCGGTATAGGGGCCAAAATAGCGTGCTCCGTCATTTTGCAGGCGGCGGGTAGTGGTTACGCGCGGGAAAGGGTCTTGCCAATGAACCTTGATGTAAGGATAACGCTTATCGTCCTTAAGCCGAACGTTGTAGCGCGGCTGGTACTTTTTTATAAGGGTGTTTTCCAGCAATAGCGACTCGAGTTCGCTCTCGGCGACGATGAACTCGATATCGGCGATCTCTTCCACCAAGCGGCGCGTCTTGGCGTTCAACTGGGCCGATTTGTGGAAGTACGAGCGCACCCTGTTCTTGAGATTGACCGCTTTGCCCACATAGATCACTTTATCGTGAGCATTTTTATGAATATAGACCCCCGGCTTTGCGGGTAATGTTTTGAGAATTTGTTCTATTTTGGGCGACATGGTGCCGATATTTTACCACAAGATAGGCGTAGGAAAAAGGGAATGTCTTAACCTTAGTGGTCTTTCAAAAAAGTTTCTTGAATACCTTCGTTCCGACGCTCTGCGTTGGAACGCCCTACGGGACGCTGAGTGTCCGAAAGATGCGACAACGCAGAGCATTGTCGCCAGGGAAAACCTTAGTGATATCAAAACAAGATAATAAGGAGAACGTAATGGGAAGTTTCTCTATTCGCAGTGAGCGTAGTTGGCCGCTTTTAATAGATAGTTAGCTTGTAGAAGCCTGTATGAACGATGGTTGGTTTGATGATTTTGTCGATGTTTTGTAGATAAAATGTTGACAAATAGGTGGTTTTGAACTACTATATCGACAGGTATAATAAAAACTGGACAATATTTAGTGTCCTCTATGTTTTATGGCTCTTCAGGGGTTCAGGGGGTGGCATTCTTATAAAACATAACGCGCAAAACGAAAATTGCGTTTTATGCGTTATGTTTAGAGTGGCCTCCTGAGTTTCGTAAGAACCTCTTTTTTCACAGCAATGAATCACCTAAGCCCTATTTTTAACAACGCCCTAGTAGAGAGAAGAGTGAATTACCCATGAGTTTAGATGAAGGACAACGCGCCACATTCAACTTGAAAGCGGTTGTGCAAGAAACCGGACTGAAACCCGACACCCTACGCGCTTGGGAAAGACGATACGGCCTGCCGCAGCCGGACCGTACCGATGGTGGGCATCGGCTTTATTCCAAAAAAGATATTGAAACACTCAAGTGGCTGGTCTCGCGTCAGGAGGAGGGCATGAGTATCAGCCGGGCTATCAACCTGTGGCATCAACTCGATGCAGAAGGAAAAGATCCGCTTCTTCTTGATGGCTTTGGCGACGTGACATCCAGTTCGTCCGTGCCTGTTTATACGGGTGGCGAAAAAACTCGGGAAGTGTGCCAGGCTTGGGTCGAAGCTTGTCTTAATTTTGATGAGCAACGGGCCGAACATATTCTTAACCAGGCGTTTGCGCTCTACTCTCCGGAAGTGGTTTGTTTTGAAATTTTACAGCGCGGTTTAACTACTGTAGGCGATAAGTGGCATAAAGATCTTATTACCGTTCAGCAAGAACATTTTGCCACATCGCTGGCGATGCGCAAGCTAGAAGGATTGGTAGCCGCCACCCCGCCGCCCTCTCGACCCGGCCGATTTGTTGTGGCCTGCGCTCCTTACGAGGAACACAGCTTTAATCCGCTGCTCATTACCTTTCTTCTGCGTCGTCACGGCTGGGAGGCCATCTACTTGGGGGCCGATGTGCCGGCCTATAAAATGGAAGTGACAATGGCCCAAACCAAGCCACAGCTTGTGATTTTGACGGCCCAGCAGCTATTTACTGCCGCAAATCTTATGGAATTGGCTACTGTATTACGAAGCGAAAATATTCATGTAGCTTATGGCGGGCTGATTTTTAATCTGTGGCCGGCTATTCGCAAGCGTATCCCCGGCTATTTTTTGGGTGAACGTATGGACAACGTCCCCCAAGCCATCGAAAAAAATATGGGAACACTGGGTGTACTCCCTAACATTGAACCATTGGCCGAACAGTGGCAGCAGGCCCTCGATCATTTTCAAACACAGCGCGCCTACATTGAAAACGCTGTTTGGCATCAACTAAGTCCATCGGGTGTGCCTTATGATCATATGGCCCATGCCAATGCTATTTTTGGCCGTAATATTCAGGCGGCGTTGCTGCTAGGCAATATTGAGTATGTAGGTAACACCTTTTCGTGGGTTAAAGGGTTGTTTGTGGCCGATGAAATGGATGCCGATACGTTAACCCAGTACTTAAAGGCGTATCATGCCGCACTTCAGCAGCATCTTTCTGAGGATGTGGGGCATCCCATTGTAGAGTGGTTGGGAGCTTTGATCGCGTCGCTGTAACTTCCTTCAGCCAAAATTATTAAATTTTACATATTTGTTGAAACCATTTACCATGATAACACGTATAGAGAGTACGACTCAACATGTTTCTTTCTCTAATCCGTTCTCGAAATGTGTTGCCGGGTAGGATTAGGAAAAAGATGTGAGCAACGCACTTGTCTGGGGAGCCGGTGGTGGTATAGGGCAAGCCCTAACGTCTCTATTGCTAGCCAAAGGTTGGACGGTAGTCGCCGTAACACGCCACCCGACTCGGTTAGAAACCTCCGCTGCCCATGTTATCGAAACCGGTGATATCTTGCCGTTTGATGTTCAAACGGCCGTTACAACCGCAAGCCAGTTCATCAGCGATGTTAATTTATGGGTTTATGCGGTAGGCGATATTGTCTCCGCTAAAGTAGAAGATATGAGTCCGGATAGCTGCCAACGCATTATCAACGCAAACTTGACAGGCGCGATTTTGACGACCCACTACAGCCTACCGCTGTTGGCTTCGGATGCGCATCTTATGTACATCGGTGCCGTGAGTGAACGAATGCGGCTGCCAGGCTTAAGCGCTTACGCTGCGGCAAAAGTGGGATTGGAAGCTTTTATTGAGGTTTTAGGTAAGGAACAGCGCCATCGGCGCGTCTTAAATATTAGGCCAAGTGCAGTCGATACGCCCTTATGGGAAAAAGTGCCAATGCGTTTACCCAAAGGGGCTGCCACGCCAAACATTATTGCCGAACAAATTCTTGAGGCATTTGACCAGAAACAAATCGGCACGCTTGACCTAACCTCATGATGGACTTAGAAGAAGGGGGAATTGTGCGACACCATCTCGCCAGAGCGTTAACCCGCTCTCTGTTTATATTCTTAATACTTATTGTCAGTGCTTTTTTCTATACTCATGCCGAGTATATCGATCCGAATTTGAAGCCAACTATCACAATTCAAGCTCATAATGATCCCATTGCTAACAAGTTAGCTCAAAGCAGCGCTGCCACACCTACAATTTGGCTCGGCACCGATACGGCCAAGCCCAACTTTTCCGTCGATCTTGAAAAACCAAGCCATGAAATCCAATTTCATTTAACCGGGGCAAAAGAAGATTCATTCTATCAGGCTTGCTCTGTTGAGCATTTGGCCCTTCACGGTCAACGCTTAGACAGATCTTTACGTTCGTCGCTGTCGCTTCGTTCTTTGGCTGATGTTTTAACATCAGCGGTTGACTATGAATATTTTGTCTATATTTGGTCTCCTCTGGACGATGTGGAAACATACGCCTTAAACAGTGACACTGAATTATATAAAGAGGCTGTCACCGATGGTAGCCACTCCGCTCTTGATTGTGGTGAACAAACGATGCTTATTCCAGCTTCTTTGATGGTTCATCTCAGTACATTTTCGCCTTAATGTCAATTACATCATTCTATGACCTCATCCATCTGGTGGATAAGACGCGATTTTCGCCTGGCCGACAACCAAACTCTAACTACAGCTCTCGATAAATCTGAACACGTTTATCCGGTTTTTATTCTTGACCCGAAGCTCCTCAATTCTGACTATACCGCTCAAAAGCGGCTCGCCTTTATGTTTGAAGGATTGCGTAGCTTGGCTGAGGTTCTGGAGGAAAGAGGTAGCTATTTAACTGTTCGTGAAGGTGACCCTGTTGGCGAATTAGAATCACTGCTATCGGAAACCAAAGCCGACGCGATCTATGCTCAAGAAGATTACTCCCCATACGCTCGCCGTCGCGATGAGCAGGTGGCTGAAACGTTGCCTCTAAAGCTTGCACCGGGTCTGACACTGCATCATCCAACCGATGTCCTCAAATCAGACGGTGATCCTTACACCGTTTTTACCCCCTATAGCCGCACTTGGAAAAAACAGCCTTTGCCTCAAACCGAAGATTTGCTGTCCGCACCAAAACAGATCTCGACACCTGAGGGGCTTACGGGAATTGAAATTCCTGATGAACCGGCACTCGACGAAGCTATTCCGTTTCCCGCTTCGGAGAAAGAAGCCCAACAGCGGCTTTATAGCTTTACCGGGCAGATCAGCCGTCAACTCCCGACGTTTAAGGCTGCTTCCGTCAAAAAAACAAACGCGATTTATGCGTATGACCAGGCTCGCGATCGTACGGACCTTGATGGCACATCGCGATTGTCGCCCTATCTCCGTTTTGGGATGCTGTCGGCGCGTCAGGCGGTGGTCGCTGCCCTAACGGCTTCGGAGAAGGCAGATGATGACGAGGCCGCCGATGGTGCTGCCACCTGGCTCAGTGAGTTGATTTGGCGTGATTTCTACATCGCCATCCTTTATCATTTTCCGTATGTTCGACAGTCTAGTTTTCGCGAAAAATATGACAAGCTGCCCTGGATCAACGATGAGAATGATTTTGAGGCCTGGTGTCAGGGCAAAACCGGTTATCCTATTGTCGATGCCGGAATGCGGCAATTGGTTGAAAGCGGCTGGATGCACAACCGAGCGCGTATGATTGTGGCCTCATTTTTGGTCAAGCACTTACTTATCGATTGGCGCTGGGGCGAGCGCTTTTTTATGCAGCATCTGGTTGATGGCGATCCGGCGGCAAACAACGGCGGCTGGCAGTGGACGGCCGGAACCGGAACTGACGCCTCGCCTTATTTTAGAGTGTTTAATCCCATTCTTCAGGGGGAGAAGTTTGATCCCGACGGCGCATATATCCGGCGCTGGGTGCCGGAGTTAGGCGATGTTTCCGACAAATATATTCATACTCCTTGGAAAATGCCTGTCAAAATTCAGCGTGAGGCTAACTGCCGCATAGGGCAAGATTATCCTGAGCCAATTGTTGAGCATAAAGAAGCGCGACAACGAGCCTTAGATGCTTACGACCAGGTCAAGTAATCGTTCTTCTTCAAAAAAGTTTGCAAAATTGCCATAAAATAGCCTCGATATCTTATTGTCCTATCCATTTTAGTCATGGTATA
>JAGRBZ010000523.1 GCA_020433805.1 Anaerolineae bacterium | reverse complement strand
GAGTTTTAATACAACGTTGATAAGGAAACTGGACCCATCTATCTATCTTTAAAATGAGAATTGCTGTTGCCCAAGAGGCCGAGTTTACGCCGGATGTCGAGGCCCACACGCGGGCTTTGTCGACCATCATCGCGAACCCTGATATGGGTAGTATCACGGTGGCCAAAGACCAAGGTCGCGTGGTGGGGATGGTTTCACTTCTTTTTACGGTATCGACCGCTTTGGGTGAAAGGGTGGGGCTTTTGGAAGATATGATCGTCGCGCCTGCCTGCCTGGCGCGGCGCAGGTGTAGGGTCGACGCTCCTCCGCCACGCCGTAGAAAAGGCTCGAGAATGCGGTTGCCGCAGGCTTACCCTGCTAACTGACTCCGACAACCACGCCGCCCACAAGCTCTACGAACGCTACGGGTTCGTATTATCTGCAATGGTTCCTTTTCGATTGGTATTAAAATGAAGAGCATATTATAAGAAAGGTCTAAAACCGTATGGTCGAACAATTACCTAAAGATGCCGTTTTACTGCTCATCGATGTCCAACAAGGCATGGACGATCCGTTGTGGGGCAGCCGTAACAACCCTATGGCCGAACAAAACATGGTGCGCCTGTTGACCGCCTGGCGGCAGTCCCGGCGTCCGGTCTTCCACGTGCAGCATCTGTCCACATCGCCGACCTCTCCGTTGCGCCCTGCCGCGTCTGGGAGCGCCCTCAAAGAGGAAGTTAAACCTCAAGATGGCGAACCGCTCTTTCAAAAGCATGTCAACAGCGCCTTTATCGGCACCGATTTGGAACAGCAGCTACGGGAGCAGGGGTATAATACCGTCGTCATTGTCGGCCTGACAACGCCGCACTGTGTCTCGACAACCACGCGGATGGCCGGTAATCTCGGATTCCGCACCTTTATTGTCGATGACGCCACAGCGGCCTTTGAACTGACGGATCATAAGGGGCGGCACTACACCGCCGAAGAAGTGCATAACGTGTCGTTAGCCACGCTGCATGGTGAGTTCGCCACCGTCGTAGAAACCGATGAATTGCTGCAAACTTTGGCATAATGGAAAGGGATGTTTTGGAGATGGGGAGATAAAACATTCGCTTGCAATCAGTTACTGTATAACCCTATTTTACACGTAGGAGGAGAGAAATGACTGTCTACCATCTTGCTGCCTCGGCGCTTATTCAAGCCCCACCGCAAAAACTCTACGGAATTATTGCCGATTATCAGAACGGCCATCCGCACATTTTACCCAAACCGCCGTTTGTCGCTTTGGAGGTTGAAAAGGGAGGCATCGGCAGCGGTACTGTCTTTCGGGCGTACATGCGGATAATGGGCCAGTTGCAATCGTTTCGCGCGCTCGTCACCGAGCCTGAGCCGGGGCGCGTGTTGGTGGAAACGACCGACAATGGCTATGTCACCACCTTTACAGTTGACCCCCGTGGCGATGGCCGGCAGGCTTACGTCACTATCGACACCAAAATCACCGGGCGAACCGGTCTGTTGGGGAGCTTGGAGGGGCGACTCGTAACGCGCATGATGCGGCCGGTTTATGACCAAGAATTAGAAAATTTGGCGGCCTTTTCTGCGTCATACGCCGTGGAAGAGTCGTAGATCGAAGGAAGGTACAAAACCTAACTGGCCAGCCCCGCGCTAGCGCTTAGGTTTCGTACCTTAATTCGACCTACGACTCTATGGTTTGGGGTGCATTTCAGAAACACTGAAACACTGAAAATAATGACTTCACTGAATTCCGGATTTCAACATGAGTTTTTTCTTGACATTGAACTAATGTGAACTTCGTCTGGAGAGGATCAGTGTTTTCATTTCCCTCATAAATTCAGTGTTTCTATCTGCCCCCATAGTTGAAGGGCACCCACGGTTGGCCGATTATGCGTTCTCTTTCATGCGCTTGACGATTTCCTGGTACTCCTCCGGCACATTCAGACCGGGTTTGGTAAACCAGATCGGGGCATCGACGCCGGAGTAGAGCAAAATATTGCCCCACGGATCAAATGCGCCGGTGCGAACGATAACTTTGGCCTTGGCTGCCATCTCGCTGAGAATTTGCTGGTGGGGGATGGGATCGTAGGCGCTGGCGGGAAATAGGCGATGAACTTTCTCCAGCAGGGGCGGATTGTTTTCGGCCATTTCGGCGGCGTAGGATACTTTTTCGGCAATAAAATCTTCGCTAATCAGGCTCAAGATGGTTTCTAAGTCCGGTACGTCTTGGCTGATAGCCAGATCTATCCGCCACGTGCTGCTGGGGATGGGGAAACCGGCGTCACAGACAATCATCAAATCGCCGTGGCCCATCGTAGCAATGGCGTGGTTAAGTTCTGCATTCAGTATTTTTCCGCGTTTCATAAATAACGTGTCTCCTTGCATCGTTGGATAGTTGGATGGGTGGTTGGTTGGTCAATTAGTTATAGGATTAGACAGTATTACAAGATGTTATGTCATTTCGAGCGACGAAGGAGCGAGAAATCCCCCAGAACAATGATTGCAACCGAACGCTGTAGGGATTTCTTCGCCTTCGGCTACGAAATGACATGTAGCGCTTGGATTATTAAGAATCTATCCAATTAACTAACCAACAAACCACCTTACCCATAATTTTCTGCATAAAACTGATCGACTTGGGCTTGCATACCCAAAGAGGGGATGACGCCCAATTTCGTGCAGGCGATGGCTCCGGCGCAGTTGGCGTAGCGTACGGCTTCGGCCAGTGGTTTGCCGGAGGCTAAGGCCACGGCCAGCCCCGAATTGAAGGCATCGCCCGCGCCGGTGGTATCGACCACATCGACGGAGACGCCGGGTACTTTCTCGACGCCGTCTGCGGTCATGACCAGTGCGCCCTCATCGCCCATCGTGACAATCAAATTGCCCACGCCGTAGCCGCGCAGTTGTTCGGCCAGTTCCAGGGTTGGCGTTGGATCGTCCGGGGAGAGGCCCAATAAGATGCGGAGTTCGGTGTCGTTGGGCGTAAGGTAGTCGATGTACTGGAAGGCTTCAGTCGGCAAAGGTTGAGCCGGGGCGGGATTGAGGATGGTTTTGACGCCGTGCTTTTGGCCCAGTTCCATAGCGCGCACAGCCGCTTCAACCGGAATTTCCAGCACCGACATCACCAGATCGCTGCGGGCGATTTGCGCCTCGACCTGATCGACAAAGGCGCTGTCCATCAGCTTGTTGGCCGACATATCCAGAATGATGCCGTTTTCGCCGGCCTCGTTCAAAATAATAAAGCCCACGCCGGTCGCCATTTGGTCGGATTGGATGAGATAGGTGGTGTCAACGCCTTCGCGGGCGTAGAGGTCGGTGGCGATTTCGCCCAGTTTGTCGCTGCCGATGATACCGGCAAAGTAGGAATTCGCCCCCAACCGGGCTGTAGCCACCGCCTGGTTCGAGCCTTTACCGCCCGGCCCCATATCAAAGTCGGACCCCAGCAGCGTTTCGCCAAAAATCGGCATATGGCTGGTTCTAATCGTCAAACCGACGGCAAAGCTGCCGACTACGGTGATAATGGGTTTGGTCATGTGTTACCTCGCTTTCAGGTATGAAAATCAACGTATTTGAGCAATGATGTTGTGTAAATGGTAATTGGTAACTGGTAATTAGAGACTGAACAATCAATAACCAATTACTATTTACCAATTACCTTCTCGACAGTGATGTTAAAACTTTCTTTTCTAGGCGGTTTCCAAATGCACACCTTGCCCCATCGCGCAGGCCAGAATGGGTTCTTCGGCGGCATCGTTGCGGTCGAACTCGCCGGTGAAGGTGCCTTGGTACATCACCAAAATGCGGTCGCATTGGCCGATGAGTTCCGGCAGTTCCGATGAAACAATCAGTATTGCGGCCCCGTCGGCAGCCAAGTCTTGCAGGATGGCGTAGATTTCGGCTTTGGCCCCGACATCGATGCCGCGTGTTGGTTCGTGAAGGATAAGCACTGCCGGGTTGGTCGCCAGCCCGCGGGCCAAAATCACTTTCTGCTGATTGCCGCCGCTGAGGGTATCCATCGTTTGGGTTAAGCTCGATACCCGAATATCAAGCTGTTTGACGTAGTCTTCGCCCACAGCCCGGATAGCCGGGCGTTGTAGCAATCCGGCCTGGCTGACTCGGCCCAGATTGGCGGCGACAATGTTATCTTGCACGCTCAAAACCAGCATTGCGCCGGTCCCGCGCCGATCGGCGGGGATGAGGGCCAGACCGTGTTTGATGGCCTGATCCGGCTGATTGAGCCGCACCGGCTGCCCTTTGATTTCGATGTCGCCCGTGTACGAGCGCAGGCCAAAGCAGCATTCGACCAACTCATCTTTGCCCGCTCCCGGCAACCCGGCAACACCGACCACTTCGCCGGCGCGAATGTGAAACGACAGATCGCGCAGTAAATCCGCGCTGGAGAGATGTTTAACTGCAAAGCTCACTTGCTCTCGCACAACAGAGGGTGCCTGCGCACGGAATAAACCATCCACCTCGCGGCCCACCATGCGGGCAATTAGCTTGTCAACGGTGGCGTTTTCAGCCGGCATCGTTTCCACCCATTGGCCGTCGCGCAGCACCGTAATTCGGTCCGACAAACTCAACACCTCTTCCAGCCGATGCGAAATGTAGATGATGGCCACGCCCGCCGCCCGCAGGTCGCGCAGCACGGCAAACAGGTGATCGGTTTCTTCATCGGTCAGCGCCGAGTTCGGTTCGTCCAAAATCAGCAGTTTGACGTCGGTCGAAATGGCTTTGCCGATTTCAACCATCTGCTGTTGGGCCACCGTTAGCTCACCCACCGGCTGGCGCAGATTCAGATCGGCCATCCCCAACTGACTGAGTACGTCTTTAGCCTTGGTCGCAAAAGCGCGCCGATTAACAAATTGCAGTGAAAACGTATTGCGCACCGTGTTGAGCGAGATGTTCTCGGCGACCGTCAGGTTAGGCGACAGCGCCAGCTCTTGATAGACCACGCTGATGCCCAACTGCTGCGACACGTTGGGGTGCGGTATACGCACCGGATGCCCCTCAAAGATGATTTCGCCGGAGTCGGGCTGGAGTTCGCCGGCCAGAATGTTCATCAGCGTGCTTTTGCCGGCTCCATTCTCGCCGATGAGGGCGTGGATTTCGCCGGGATAGACTTTGAGGCTGACGCCGTCGAGCGCCTGAACGCCGGGAAAGCCTTTGCTGATGGCTTTGAGTTCGATGAGGGGTGCACGATTGCTTGTCATAAATTCACGTCCTAAGCGTAGTGAGGGGGGTGCGGCGTGTCACACCCCCCTCAGGCAACTAGTTGTTTTGGAAGTCGGAGAGGTTGGACTGGTCGACGATAGCGATACCGGTGTCGACGTCGGAGACAGGTTGTCCGTTGAGGGCATCAAGTAACATGCTTACGGCCTCGTAGCTTTGGCGTTCGGGAGCCTGGC
>JAGRBZ010000522.1 GCA_020433805.1 Anaerolineae bacterium | reverse complement strand
TTCTCTGCGAATGCTTCATATCTTGAAAGGTCTGAGGGATTTCTTCGCCTCCGGCTACGAAATGACATGTACGACTTTAATTATCGAATTCAGGTTATTAACATGGCAGAAACGGTCAATTTGGGCAAGGAGACAGCGGTGGGGATATTGTACCAGAATTTAGAGGTTTACAACTTCTCGTGGCGAATTTGATAGGGAAGCTGGTGTAAATGTTGATCCATTAGTTGGCTCAAGCCGACCAATGTGGCTGCGATAGCTTGTGGTTGGGCACCAGATTGGGTCTGTTCTGCTAACTGCTCGTGATGCTTCTGCCACCAATAGTTAGGATTGATGCCACCACCAATCGTAACAACCAGTTGATCATCATCGAGCGGCGTGTAAAACTCCATGACCGGATCGCCATAATCGATGCGGACGAAGATAACGGCGTAACAAAGCGCTGTTTGATGAGCAAAACCGTGAATGATGGCCGGGCTGTTCTCGCACGCCATATTGCCCAGCGGCGTCATACCCAGAGCGATCATACCTTCTCGTATTTTCGCGATGTCGGCTTGATGTTTGGTGGGAATGTCGCAGCTATTTACCCCTATAAATAGGCGTTCCTGTCCGCGCCAGACGATGCCGGTTGCAAAGAGATCATCAATTTGCACGCCGTCGAACTGCGCACTAAAAGTCAGCCCATCCTCGAAATCGTTATAAAAATAGCGACTAAACACCGGCCAGTGGGGGAGACAAGAGGGGGGAGGTGAGGCTGTTTCAACGGGGTCTGTGGTAATTTCGTAATGAAATTTTTGCTCGCCAAAGCTTATCGCCAAACGCGTGCCCGGCGGCAAATCGCCCAGAACCCGGATCACCGGCGCTGTCCTAATGGGGGTCGAAAAGCGGTGATAGGATGAGTCATAGCACCAACAGAGATTTTCGGTTTGCCATTGCTTACAGCTTTCCCCTAAAAGCGCGTCGCTTCGTAAATCGACAAGCAATTTTCGCTGGAACTCCGGATCGGCTTGGGGCAGGGTTAGACACAGCGTAATGGCATTACTTTTGGGGATCGCTTGCTCAAAGGCATCCCAATCGATCTCCCCAGCCGAAGACAATTCTTGGCAAAACTCAGCCCAGTTTTTAATCGAGCACAATCGTGCCGCTACGGATTCGGTTGTTGCTCCCGGTCGATAGGAGACATGGGGATGTGGATTGCGCAGAGTAACCGGAAAATCGTACAGCATTTGTTTCAAATCGTTGACACGTAGAGGGACGGGGAGATCAACCATCATCGCTCTTGCTTCTTTGCGCTCGGCCTCATCATCATCCGAGACCCTGGCTCCGCCATAAGCGCCTTCTTCCCACGCCCCCGGCTCCAGTAAATCGGGCAGATCAAGCGCAGCAAAGAGAGAGCGGGGATCGAGCTTTTTAGCGGCCTGGGTGATTTGAGCCGGGTCTGTAATGAGACCACCGGGCAAGTCGGCCTCGGGTTCGGTACAAATCTTTCCTTCCTTAAACTGGGTGATGCGCCAGGTACCGTCCGCCTCGGCCCGTAATACCATTCCATTGGCTTTGGCTTTCACAAACCACTGCTCTACAGCCGGGGCACTCTCCCCCTTCAAAATGCCGGGCAAATCGACCCATACTTCGGCGGCCCATGGTTGATCGGGTGATGACAATGTATCTTCTTGCTCCGGCTCAATCCAAAGCGCAAGACCAAAATGGTTCCACAATTCTTCTTGCCGATCGAGGGGAAAAATAGCCAAACTAAAACCGGCTTGATGGCTGTCATTGGCCAGGCAACGGAAGCCGCTTGGGTCGCCATTGGCGGACTCCGCTTCCAGACCAGCCAGGGCCAAAAAGATATTATCGCGGAGTAACTCTGGCGGATGATGGATCAGAATGCGGCTAAAAGCGGCGGTATGGGCCAAGCCTTTTTTATTAGGGCCGGTCCAGGTGGTTAGCTTTGCAAGCGAGCCATCGCAATCGGTAATGTCCCAATAAAACTCGGCTGCTCTGAGACGTTCCGGCCAGAGGCCGGTGCTTGGTTGGCCGATAACTTCAGCTAACTCGACTTTGGCCTCGGCAACAAGGCCGGCTGTTTTACCGGGTTGCTTGGCCGGTTTCGTCGGCAAGCCGGCATCTTCATCGTAACTTCTCAGCAGTTTGTTAAGGGTGCGAAGCAGAGCCTTATCCGGTTTTTCGCCCTGCAACAAGGCGGTTGCAACACGTTCGAAATCATCCCACACACCGGATACGGCGGGGTCTTCCAAGTCGCGTGCTCCTTGAACGCCGAAAGATTCAAACCAACCGGCTACCGACAACTCTGGAGCATCGTATAGTTGGCGTAATTGCTCGAAATCGGGGGAGAAAGCGGTATTGTCAAACCAGCTTTGGAGGGTATTGAATGTGGCCGGGTTGCGGGGTGCGCCGTTGATTGTCTCCAGGCGTAAGTTCATTTCCTTGATGACCGGCTTGTGATCCGCTGCGGGCGATTGCATCAGCAAGGTGGTTACGCTGCGGCCAAAGCTCCACAGCATCAGATAGTCGCCCCCAAAGATCCAGCAGATTTGCAGCATTCGGCGCAGATCATCGTCGAGAAACTCGCCAAAGCTAAATTCATCGAGCGCGCCCCGGTTGGAAAGGTAGCCGACTTGCCCGCCGTGTGACAGCTTTGTTTTGCGATACCCACCGCGATAGTCAGTGAGGTTAGCCAGTTTATCTTGCCAGAGCGTATATTCATTTTTTTGTTGGCGTTTGGGTAAGTTGAGGGGTGCTAAAAGCAAGGCGGCGGATGACATATAGCATTTTTCCCTTCTTAGTCTGTACTAAAGACAGCCTGCAAAATATAGATCAATGCTTGTAATTCTGCTGACCAAAAGCCCAACCCGGAAATGGTTGGGGCGGAGTAAGAAACCATGGTTTAATTATAAACGAACTTTGTCGGCATCACCACCTTATGGATTGATTATCCGTATTTTACAGGTATTAGGCGCGTATCGAACTGCTTCTAGCGGTAGAACGTGCGCCCCACACGCACCAAATTTTTCCAACGCGGATTTAAGAGTTCCAATATTCAGAGATAAATCCCAACGTTTCCCAACGAAATCCAATATTCAGAGACAAATCCCAACACGCACTTAATACTTTCAAACTTTAGAAACAAATCTCGTTTTTTACGAACAAATCGCGATATTTAGAAACAAATCTCAATTTTTAGAAACAAATTTACATCAGAGGGGCTTACTTTCATTTAGAAAAAGAAAATAAGCTCCTGGAAAGAAAAATTTATGGCACAACAAGGTTTCGTGGGGCTGACACGATAAAACGTAATGCGTAAAAAGGAATGTTGTTTTTCGTTTTACAATCCTGTCAACTCCCTAAGTTCCCAAAGGGCCAGAAAGATTTCATCAAAAGCTGATTGAGGGTTTACAATAATAAATCCTGGCTATTTAATAATCATTTATTTTCATAACGATCACGGTAACCTTCGGGATCATAATTAGAGTTCATCCCACGTCCGCGTTTGACTTTTTGAGGCGGTAACTTAAGTGGCTGAGCAATAGCCACAGAGATAAAAACGGCCGTTATACCAAAGACTAACACCGTCCAACCAATACTCAGGGCACCAAGCCACGACAAAATACCAATTACGGCAAATACACCCGCAAGTATATATTTACGAGCCCCTTCAATTACATAGTGTTATTTGCGTCGCCGGTTGGGTCTAAATAAAAAGCGTTCTTTTAAGGCCACAAAAGCGGCTACAACCAAACAGGCAATGCCCATCAACATTTTTCCCTCCACTATAAGTAGATTGGGCTAGCCGTGCCGCGAGGAAACACCACGCCGCTTATGGTCACTTTACTTAGCTTCAACAGCCTTTCCATCATTATTCTCCTCAGCCGACACCGCCTCGCCTTTCTTTAACGCCGCCGTTGTGCCGCCCAAAGTCAACCTCAATAAAGACCAAGTCTTGCGATAAAAACCCAGCTCAATGGGTCGGCACGAACGGCATTGTTGGGCGGCGTTTCCCAACCATAGTTGCTATCAAAGGATGAGGCCATCACCAAAGTCAAACTGGAGATTGGTTCCTGACATCTTCTGACTATAAACCTCATCGAAGCTGTGACTTTGTTCCGGACTGAGCTGGTTGCGCCAATCCCCAATAAGGCCTTTACGATATTGACCGGGCGTCCCTTCTCGTTGGGGCATCCAGTTGAAATTGGTTTTTTCGTTGGTCGTCATGGCCTGAAAGCTACTCCCAGCCACGACTCGCTCAAGCGTCATTTGATTCAGGGGAACCTCAACGAAATCAGCAATCTGCCCGACCACCCCGACCAAATCCCGTTTCATATCTTCATACTTCAGAAACAGGATATTGGCTACTTTCCGGCTGGCTTGCCACCACGGCAGCACATGATCGAAGTATGAGCCATACATCACCTGCCCTTGCACGAACAGGTCGAAATATTCATCCCAAGTGCCATCATAACCACCGAAACTCCGGACATGGTGAAAACAGGAAACGGCTACATCTTTAGGATTGCGGGCCACATAAATGTACTTTCCTTTACTCGCGGTGAAGTCGGGCATCAGGGCTAGGGGCAGGTGGCAGGTGAATAGACGGCGCCCCCGTAACGTCTGTAGAAATGCCTTCATCCCGTCTGGCCGGTTGGGCAAGGTTTCTAACCACGGCGCTGCGTCGGTGAGACGTTGCTCGCCCTGCTCACCCTGGTTGAGGATGAGGTGGACAATCTGTTCGGTCCAGGTCGTCCCTGACCGGGGATACGTCACGACAAACGCGTCGTCGTCCTGAACGACAAATTCATCTGCCAGGCTGTCCATTACCGATTGGGTAATAAATGGCGGAAAGGGGATTTGGCCACCTGCGCCATTACTGACAAAACTACAAGGATACTCTGACATCGTTCAAATTCCTTTCCGTGAGATAGTTGAACAGTAGTATGTGCTTACTTTCGGCAGTCAATTACTTCTGGACTTTCGCATCTTCAGTTTATCCAGCCGCCCAACAATGATTAGAGCTAAAACTACATCTACTTATCTAGATATAGTTTCACATCGATTTAATTACACATCAAACTTAATTCTTCCAACAATTCCATAAGCCTATTATTACATATACCAAAACCATAATCAATAGTACTGCAAACCCCATAAGCAAAATTTACAATCGGGTTCACGGGTCGTATTAAAACTAATCGGAGTTCTATTAGAAGTTACGCAGTTCATGTCATTTCGAAGCCGAAGGCGAGAAATCTCCACCAACGTTCAATTTCAGACAATGTTCTGAGGGATTTCTCGCTCCTATCGTCGCTCGAAATGACATCCGTATGTCTCAACTGCGTAAGATACCGTGATAAATGTCAAATAGTAGCTTGTAATTTAGTAGCAAAATTGGGGTCAAAAGGTTGACCGGA
>JAGRBZ010000521.1 GCA_020433805.1 Anaerolineae bacterium | reverse complement strand
GTCAACTGGTAATTGCAGCTTAAGCACATCGCTAAAGTTAAGGTAAAATTTGCTGTTATTATACGTTTGACTATGATCAAACAGAACCGTCATACTTAAATATTCTCGAATAGCAATTGCGTCATCAACCACACCCGGCTTTTTGGCGATACTACCCAGGGCAAAAACCAGCGGATGAATACCAATTGGAACGGCCCACCCATAGCCGCTGTAATGGCCCGAACTGCCTATTGATGTGACCACGACTGTCCCCATCGCCTTTTTGGCAAAGAGAGGATCGGTTATCAATCGTCGCCAGACAAGTACATTTCTCAGAAAGCGAGGCATAAACGTGAAGGCCTTTGTTAGATAGGCATTGCGACGTGCGCCAAGCTGTACCTCGCCCGAACCAAGCGATGCAGTTTGGGCTGCTCGTATCTCATCATTAATCGCTTGAACCGTTTTTGTATTCGCCCGCCGCACAATGTAAGGCATAGGTAACGTTTCTGAAGCGCCTTCATTATGCCCCACAGCCCTTTCCACAACAATCGAGACATCGACATCGTCAAAAAGAATGAGGCGACTTCTGCCCTTGCGCATCGCCTGGATGTGTTTGTGCTCACCCACGGCCTGTCCAATACATTTTATAACCCAACCCGTAAAAGAGAGGCTCTCGCCCGTTTGCGCTTTGAAATCACGCATATAAGAGCGCGCCTCGGTGACATCTACTTCGAACAAAAGGGGGATATGATGCTTTTTCTTACCCAAGTCCAGCGTATCCACGGTTGGATTGCGAAACGCGGGAAATCTTCGCTCTTCATAGACGCCGATATCATCCATAGCATTCCTCTTTAAGCCTAGCGGCTTCTCTCTCTCTCAAAAGTTCAATATCCAATCGCTTTTTGGTAACAATTCTACCAATGATGTATCATTGTCAAATGACAATGTAGCGCGTATCGTTTACGGATCAGGTTATTTTATCTTATATTTAGGATTCCATAAACTTCAAACGGTCATTATTTATCATTCTTGCCACCGTTCACACCTTGTTTTCCTAAAATAGAGATAAGAGAATCTTATCAAGCGATGAAACCATATCTTATCATAACTCTGCTGGATAGATACATTCAAGGATAAAAGATGAACCAAAATCTTACGACCCAGATAGCTCAACTGTTGGCCCAGGCCGGTTCGGCCCATCACCAATTTGAACAAACCGTTCTCAAAGGCGCTTACGATGAGGCATGGCCAGACTGGTATGCTGATTATTTGCTAGCCCACAACCTCAATGATCTTCTACCCGAACCGGTAAGCCTAACTGAACTCAGCCAATTTCTGCTTCAAAGTAACGAGACACGGATCCAACAACTTCCCGAACCCGACTGGGCCGATTACACTGCCCACGATCTTGTCACTAGGTTTGCTGATACATCGTAAGGGAGATGAGGAGATGAGGAGATAAGGAGATTGTCAAGTGTAAACTCTAATCTCTCTATCTCCTGCCTCCAACGAGACGAAGTACTATCACTTCCTAAACTTCACAGTAAATCAAGTAATTCTAAACCTGCCTCTCAATCTCCTGCAGCACCGCCTCAGCAGCCGTCTTTAAGTCATGTGATCGGCCACGCTGCCAGGCGGACTCGAATGCCGTTGAACCTAATGAATCACGCAACTGTGCTCGAACGCGGTTTAACAAAACCCACTGCTTCATCCAGCTAGTCGCTTTAACCGGCTGACTAAAGACCAGACCCAACAGATCCACCGCCGCTTCCGAGCGCCCATCAGACGCATAAAGAAGGGCTGTCACGGCTATCGACAACGTCATAAAGGGGTGGCTGGAAGTATCGACGGCCAGCCGCAAGGGGTGAAGCAAATACCGCCGCACAGCAGCGTAATCACCACGACCGCTGGCCAGCAGCGATTGGGCAAAGTTGGTTTGCAGTTTGAGGAAAGGATTACCGGCTCCGGTTTGGCGAAAGGGATCCGGTTCGACTGCTTCGGCCTTGCGTAAATGCTGTTCGGCCTCGTCGTAATTGCCCGCTACAGCCGCAATCCAACCGAGAACGGCCCAACACCAGGCCTGGGTCGAGTAGTCAACAATCTCCAGAGCCTGAGCCAACGCCTTTTCAACCAACGCTTGCCCGGCGGCAGCCTCGCCGCGCATAAAGATCATATAACCGCGATAGAGATTGCTGGAGGCTTGACCTACAACGTAGTCCGTTTTAAGCTGAATGCCATAGGCCTTTTCAAAGTAATTAAGGGTCGCATCATAATCGCCCGATTGATAAGCCGTCATCCCCAGAGCGCGCAAAGTTTCCGATTCGCCCATTTGGTCCCCAATATCGCGCTGGAGCTGATAAGCCTCATTGACATAGGTCAGGGTCAAGGCGTTTTGGCTGAGAAGTTGATAGGCTTCGCCCAGTTTGCTCAGCGTTTGCGCCAGATAGTACTTCTCATTTAGCTGCCGATAAAGCGCAGCGGATTCCTCATAGTATTCAATCGCCTGCGGCGGGTCTTGCTCGACATAGTGGGCGATGGTGGCCAGGGTGTGCAGGCAAAAGGCCACTTCCGAACGGTCATCGCGCTCCCGCGCCAGAGCCAGCGATGCCTCAAGCCGTTCTCGTAAAACCGAATGGCTGTCGGCCGCGCTGTAAAAACGCAGCCCTAAAGCCAGCCAAACCGGATGCGGCGGCTGGCCCGGCTCGGGCGACAAACCCTGCCTGGCTCGATCAAACAGTGCCTTGCCATCTTCCAGGCGACTCTGTAAGAAACAGAAAAGATACATCGCCTCCAGCGCTTGCCCCAGTAAATTATACGCCCGGTTTGCCACGGCATCGACCCACCCTTCGCGCACATTCTCAAAATCAACCTCGATCCGTTTTAGGGTGGCTAACTGCTCCGCTCCTTTTAAGTTGATCGCCTGATCGGCCAGAAAAGTTAAATAATAATGGGTGTGGGCCTGACGTGTTGCGTGAATTTGACCGGAGTCGCGCAGCTTTTCGGCGGCGTACTGGCGCAGTAGTTCGTGGATGTGATAGCGGCTTTGGTCGGCATCGCGCGTGATGAGCGCCTTGGTTACCAGCGATTGCAGTTGGCGCAGTCCGGCGTGGGCGACCTTATCGCCTGCCTCGCGGGTAAAGCCCCCGCGAAAAACAGCCAGCTTCATAAAGACCTGCTGCTCCGCTTCGGTCATCAGACTCCAGGCGTGGTCAAACACGGCCCGAATGCTGCGCATGCGTTCCGGCAGTTCGCTGCCTTCGGCTTCCAATATATCAAGGCCGCGCTGAATCTCTTCGGCAATTTCCGCCGATGATAATACCGTAACCCAGGCCGCAGCCAGGACAATCGCCAAAGGCATACCCTGCACCAGGCGACAAACCCGCGTAACGTGCGGCAGATTGGTGGCAGACAGGCTAAAATCCGACCGCACCCGCCGCGCGGTCTGCTGAAACAGTTCGACAGCCGCCGATCGCGCTGCCGGATCAGGGGCATCCCCATCGGGCAGTTTTAATCCCTGCAAAATAAATAGCGTCTCCCCGGTCTGGTACAACCGCTGCCGCGAGGTCACCAGAACCTTGAGCCGTGGACTCGAGGCCAGCATCTCTGTTACCAACCCGGCCCCGCTGTCGATCAGATGCTCGAAGTTATCCAAGATCAGCAGCATCTGTTTGTTGTGCAGATAATCCAACACCTGCTGCTTCTGGCTGCGGCCGGTGGCCTGAAACGGATAGCGCATCGCCTCGGCCACCGCCGGGATGATGGCATCGCCGCTGTCGATAGGGGCCAGCTCGACAAAAAAGACGCCATCCGGGAAACGTTCGGCCAGTCTGCTGCCCAATTCAAGCGCCAGCCGCGTTTTGCCCATCCCACCCGGCGCGACGATCGTGATCAGCATCATCGTCGGGTCAAAGAGCAAGCTCGACAGCGCCGCCAGTTCAAATTCGCGGCCAACAAACGGGGTTATTTGGGCCGGCAAGTTATGTTTGGGCACATCATCAACCGGCAGCGAGGCACTTACATAGGCGGGCAGCTCGACAAACGCGGTCACAGGGTCAAACTTACCGACGCGAATGCTCTCGACCAGGTTCGTTGTTTCCTCGGCGGGGGGAGTGTTTAGTTCGGCCTGTAACAGCTTAACGCACTCCTGGTATTGGCGCACGGCGGCGGCCGGTTGATTGGTCGCCGCGTATAAGGCGATTAACAGCCGGTGGGCCGATTCGTACAGAGGGTCCAGGTTCAACAGCCGTTGGGCGTAGGGAATGGCCGCGTGCGGACCTTGATCGGCTGTGTGCAGCAGCACTTGGATCAGCTTCTCCAAAGCCAGGGTCAATTCTCGGCGCAAAAGCTGTGTCTCTTGGGTTTGCCAGGCATCAAAACCGAGGCTGTCGGGCAACGTAAAGCCGATTAAAAAGTCGTTCTGGGCTAGCGTTACGGCTGCGGTCAGCGGATCGAGGCAGGCCGCGCAGACTTTGTTAGCCGCGTGACCATGATTCGTGCAGCTATTCAACAACGTTTGAAAGTGGCGCGTATCCACCCAAATATCAGCCGGTGACTGCAACGCCACCGTCTGGCGATCGGTTACCAGCCAGCCTTTGCCCAACGTCTTGTTCAAAACCCACAGCATCCGGCGCACTTCACCGAGCGCACCGGCCGGATCGTGATGGGGCCATAAAAACGCCGCCAGCGCCTCGCGTGTATGGGTCTGATCGGTCACAGCCAGATAGGCCAACAGGGCTATCCCCTTGCTATAGCCCACCACAACCGGCGCGCCATTAACCTCAATATGAGGCGCACCAAACAACCGGAAGGAAAGTTTCGACATAGTTAGTCTCCCACCTTTTGGCGACACGATATCTTTTGTAGTTGAGGCTTGCGCTGTCATTTCAAGTGACACCAGGAGCGACAAATTTCTCAAGGAGTGCCACAGAACCTCGGTACAGCAACGACAATGAAGATTTGTAGGACAAACTTAAGTTTGTCCTACAAATCTTACTTTCAAAGGAGTCTATGGCACCGGCGGCGGTTGGGGCTGCTCCACTTTTTGGCATCGAAATGAGAGGAACGCGTAAGCCATGATTATAATCGACCACCCCCAAAAGCCATAACGCCACCCCTTACAAAATTCAGCACACCGTTGGCACGCTGTCCGGCGGCATTTAGCACGATAGCCGTATGATCGACTGCTATACTGAGCGTAATCAACATCACACAGCGCCTACGCTGAAACGGCACTAAGCCTTGTTTTCGGCAGGCCATTCATTCAACGAAGGAGATACCTATGTCTACCCACGGAAATACCCCTATTGTGGTGGCCGATAACAAACAGGCCATCCTGGTCATCAATGAAGTAATGACCGTACTGCTCAGTGGGCAGGAGACCGGCAATAAATACGCGGTGGTCGAGTCGCTAACGAAGCCCGGCGATGGCGTACCGCTGCTGCATAC
>JAGRBZ010000520.1 GCA_020433805.1 Anaerolineae bacterium | reverse complement strand
CGCTTTCAAAGAGGACTAGGGGGTTCCAGGCGAAGGCCATCGAACCAACTATGGCCCAATTGGGCTGAAGCAGCAAGAGAGTACGATAGATAAGGCCAATACAGCCGAGATAGGCCAGCAGCCCGACCAGTTTGAGCAGAAAGATCTGAACCAAGAAGCTGCCGCCGCTTAGATAGAATGCGCCCAGCGCGATGAGTTCCCACAGCGGGCCATAGGGCGAGGTGGCGTCAATCCATTCTCCGGCCAGCCCCAGCCAGGGATCGGACGTGGGCAAAAGTTCGGGCGGGGTAGAGAGCGGTGGTAAACCATAGAGCGCCCAACCCCGGCTGCGAATAGCGTAGATAAAGAGATCGATGGCGGTGAGCGGATAAGAAAACAAAAGGATAACGGCGAAGATGAGACTGCCCATCCACACCAGCCGGATCGTTGGCCAGGGTGAGTTGGCTGTGGGGAGATGACTTGCTAGCCGGACAGCACCGATGAAGAGCGCAAACAGGGTGCCTAATCCAAAGAGATAGGCAAAGAAGCCGATTGGCGAGTAGTTGGTCAGCTTGGTGTAATCAACCGGCGGGATGGTGTAATACAGTTGTGGTAAAAGAAAGGGAAGCGTAAAGACAATGAGATATATGAAGCTGCTGGCGATGATGATAAGCGCGTAAGCGTTTGAGATGGAGCTTGAGATAAATTTTTGATAGAAGGTGGTTTTGTTATTCACCTAATTTGTGTGCGGTCAATTACAGGATGCCTGTTACAGCAATTGGCACTTTAACGATAGATTGGTCCATTTTCCTTATCGACGTCTAATTACCACCAAACTGGAGAGTTTATTTGAGTTGCTTCTTCAACCAAACAACGAAAAATGGACCAATCTGATTTTGGCTGACCGGCTTCGCTTATCCATTCATTTGAATGAGCATGGCGGTGATATTATCCTCGCCACCGGCCTGTTTTGCGGCTTCCACCAGCATTTGAATCGCCAAAGCCGGATCATCTTGGTGGTGGCTGATTTTTAGAATTTCTTCGTCCGGTAATTTCTCGCTTAGCCCGTCGGAGCAGAGGAGTAAGCGGTCGCCGGGATTAAGTTCTATTTGATAGTAGCCGATTTCCAGCTTGCGTTTTTCACCAAGCGTACTGTAGATGACGTTGCGCTGCTTGTGCGTACGCGCTTCCTCACGGGTGATCTGGCCGATTTGAACCAGCCGCTCTACCAGCGAGTGATCGACGCTAACCTGCCGGACGGTTTCGTGATTGACGTAATAAGCCCGGCTGTCGCCCACGTTGATAATGTGGGCCGTATGGTCGGTGACGAAGGCCATAATGATGGTTGAACCCATTTTCTTGCCTTCCTCGTTTTGGTCCTGGTGTTTTAGAACGGCCTCGTTGGCGGCTGTGGTTGTATCTCTGAGCCACTCTTCAATCGCAGTCGCTCCGAGTGAGGGGGGATTTTGTTCGTGCTGCTGCTGAATAGTATCGACCGTAACTTGGCTGGCAACCTCGCCGGCTACGTGACCACCCAGGCCATCGGCGACGACGTAGATGCCGTAGGGGCCAAAATTGCTGTCCTCAGCTTCGATCATCAACATGTTATCTTCATTTAAGTCACGCTTTAAGCCCACGTCGGTCAAACTGGCGATCTCCCAGGTGATATCCGACGGTCTTTCGCCGGAAATGGGCAGAACGTTGGGTTCGCCCACGGTGGTGATAACCGGGAGACTGGGTTCAGTATCATCTTTGTCATCGTCGTCCAGAGCCGGTGTACCAGGTAGAGTATCGTCTATATCGTCATCATCAATGATCGGCATTTGTTCTGTGGCCCCGGCTTTAGACGCTTTTCTAGCTTGGGATCGGCGCGCCATAACGAATAGAAAAATCCCGAGAATAACAGCTAAGGCAACAAATCCAATTGAGACAAGCAAAATAAGGTTAAGTAGGTCGCTTTGATACCACAAAACCGGCAGAAAAAGTCCGCCTGATAATGCAGCATTTACCGGTTGCGTACAAAAATCTTCTCTATTTTTGGAGTTCATTGTGGGCAGTATATCCATTGATTTTAATGCAGTTCTCATAGCAGCTATCCTGATCGTGTATAGGACCGGTACATCGTTTCGAAAGAGGCGGCAGTCTCTTTCGAGTTGTACCCCAAGTGCTGATATTGTCCTGGACGGGTCAGCATCAGGATATGAGATTCTTTATAGAAACGTCTGAAGGTGAGCATAGTTTAGCACAGGGTAAACAGCTTTGCAATATAGATCTATAGGGTGTTAGGGATGTAACGGTATCCCTCGCCTCGTTCATTTTCGATAACGCCGATAGGGGGCGTATGTTTGTTTAGATTGTTCCGTAGTCGCCGGATAGCTTCCTGGACACGGCGCGGTGAAGCTTCCGGCTGATTCCAAACGTCGGCCAGCAACGTGTCGACCGAGATAACGGTATGGCTGTTCGTTTCAAAGTAACGCAGCAAGTCTGCTTCTTTGGGAGTAAGTTGATCATAAATTTTGTCTGTATGAGAAGCCATCATGGCCGCGGCCGTATCATCAAACTCGCCTTTTTGCTCTTTGTCGAGCAAGAATTTTCTAAAGAGCGGTGAGTAGAGCTGATAGCTGTTATGATGATAAGAGACAATAGCCTGATTGATCAACCAATTTAGGGACGTGACTTGCTCGATAGGGAGTTGGCCGATGGGAATAGGTGCTTTGAGTAGCTGCTTGACCAGCGGTTTTACCAGAGAGCGTTCGGCGTCGTTTAGCTTGTGCCAATTGAGTTCAAACAGTTGGCGACCGTGTTCGGCCAGGCGCAGACTCAGTAAGGGGATCTGCTCTCTATCAATTTTTGTGATGCCGGGCATAAGGGTTTCTGTTTCAATCAAGATGTCGTTAACGCGGGCCAAAAGAAAAGGATGCCCGCCGGTCATATCCATCAGTTGCTCGGTGACCTCCGGGGACATCGGAATGCGCTCCTGGTAAGCATCGAGCCAAGAGCGCGTGCCTTCCGGTTCCAACAGCCCGATAAAATGCTGATGCATCACGTTGAACAACGGCGAGGCGGCGATACTTTGGTTGAGGTCGTGCAGTGCCTCTTCCGTCGCCACTACCAGCCCCAACTCATTCGTCAGTGGGCGGAGTTCGTTGACCATGTCGGGGGTAACATGTTCGCTACGCAGAACGTGATCGAAGTTGTCGAGCAGCAGGATCAGGCGCATCTGGAGTTGATCGAGCTGGCGAACCATTTGCCCTATACGTTGACCCGGTGACGTGGCGCTGTTGATGCGTGACCAATCGAAGTTAAGATGGCGATATGTTTCTTCTTGGAGTTGGGCGGTTAAGCGTTGGTTGATGAATTCGGTAAGATGTTCTTTTGCGGCAGGCCAGTCGCAATCGTAATGGCCCACGATAATATTATGACCGTCCCTAAAACGCTCGGGACGCCAGCCATAGGGATCGGGACCGCGCAGGGGGCCAGACTCATCGGACAAATATTTAAGTAGACGGCTCTTGCCAATTAACTTTGGCCCGACCAGCGAAAAATCGAGCGGCTGGCTGGGGGCTAATATGCCCGGCACTAAGTCGGCCACAATGGTTTTACGTCCGAAAAAACGGGCTTTAATTGACTCCATCTCGTCCCTCTCCTTTTGGGATTGCATGGTGTGTTTATGAATGTGTTGCTTACTCAAGAATGCGATTGATTACCAGCCAACGGCCAAAGAGTTGGCTGGCAAATCGCCACGATTTCGGTTCCGGTTCTACTAAGATATGCTGTTGAGTCAATTGGTTTAGTGTGCTGAGCAACCGTTTCTTAGAAACGTTCGGCAGAGCCGGTACAAGCTCGGCCAGAGAAACGCATTGATTGTTGTCACCGGTGATGCGGGCCATATGGCGGCAAATGACCGTCGCTCCCGTTACCTGAATAATGTCGATGAGATGGGCAAAGAGACTTTCATTCGGCCGCATAAATTCGTTCTGTACCCATTTTATATCAGATATTTCAACATGTCGATCCCCTTTATAGGCCATATGCCTAACCAGGTTAAAACAAAAGGCCTGAATTAAAAAAGGGCTGCCGCCGGCCAACTGCCACACAGCCCGGATAGCTTCAGGGGAATAATCTAAAATGTTATAAGTTGGGCGTTCAATAAGCTGTCGAGCGGCCTTTTCATCGAGCGGTTTTAAGATAATCGGTTCGCCCAGTTCTAACAAATGCCAAATAGGGGCTACGGTCGTTTGGTCTGCTTGGCTCGGTAGCTGGTTGTAACTTTGTTGCTGGACAACCATAATGTAGCTGATCTCAGGAATAGTAGCTTGGATAACACCCCGCCACTGATCGAAAAAGGTCTGATCCAGTCTGTTTTGTCGATAGGCGTCAATTGTACGGCTGAACTCATCGATCAGCAAAACCAGCTTGTTAAGACCAAAGTGCTGCTGCACGGTTCTTAAGTAGTTGATTAATTCAGTAGCCGGGTTAAGTTCAAAGAGTTCATGGAGGGGCGGTTCTAAATCGGCGGCCCGGCTTTCGTCTTGCAGATCGTTATAGACGGCGTTGGCAATTTCGTAATAAAAAGTGGCCTCTCTGAGATGGCCCAAAAGCTGCAAATCAATAAAAACCGATAAAACCCCAAAGCGACTCAGATGATATTTCTTCAAATGGAACAGCAGCGATGTTTTGCCGACACGCCGTTGGCCCTGCACCAAAATAACGCCGGTTCCGGCCCGCAGTAAATTAGAGACCTGCTCCAGTTCGGTTGAGCGACCAAAAAACATCTCGCGCTCTTTAACCGGTTGGCGGCGATAGGGATTAAAACCGCTCAATGAAGCGGGTTTGGCCAACTCCTCACGCTCGGAGAGCAGCAGTTTCATTTGGCGTATTTCATTGATGGTGTGGCCCGGCAGCGTTTCCAATTTGTGGTTGAGTTTGTTGATCAACGCTTGCTCCTTCGCTTCTACCGTTAGGTTGAGGCGGGTAACGCCGCTGCGGGTGATGGCATCCACTTTGTGAATGGTAATGTTGGGGATATAGGAGCGAAAGACCTTCATGACATCGTATAGCAAGCTGTCTTTTGCCAGCGCCGTCATTTCGAGTCGGGCTACAGCCTTCAGTTGCGGCTGCAGCCGCCAGCGCAGCGGTATTCCCCCTTCATCCTTTTTGCGTTTGATATGGGTGCAATCGGCTTTGTGGATTTTTAAGTGGATAACTTCGTCGCTTTTCGTGCGAGCACGGCCGATAATATCATCGCCGGGGCGTGGTTTGCAGCATTGGGCCAGGCTCAATTGATGGGGAAACAGCTCGATGTCGCTAGGCGTTTCCACCTGACGCACAATTTCTTTGGCAAAAATAGGATGCAAGATCGGGTCGCTCGAAACACGACCAGAGGCAATTTCGGCCAGTAAGTCTTCAATCTGTTCAAGGTTAAGGCGGCGAGCGGCTTGCTGCAACACC
>JAGRBZ010000519.1 GCA_020433805.1 Anaerolineae bacterium | reverse complement strand
AATCTTAGGTCATACTGAGAATTGCTGGTATTTACATAAAGCGATTGACAGATATTGCTGTATGTTGTATCCTTTAAATCAGACTTTTTACCGCTAAGAACCTTCCGAAGGTTATAGTAAACTTTGAGATTTTGGGTTCTCTTTGACCCTTATCATAAACGTAAGAAACATCAATTCAACACAAATCTTTTGCTGTGAAAAATAAACGCCAAATTACGAAAGCGCCGCTTGCTCAATTTATTGCCGTTATTGCCTTGTCGATTTCTATTTTTCTTATTGTCGATCTGGGTCGTCGTGCGGCGGCAAATTACCGTACACAGCGCGAAGCGGAACGCTTAGGCCAGGAAGTTGAGGCGGCAAAACAATATCAAAGTAAGCTGCTGGCCCAAAGAACCTACGCGGCCAGCGACTTATATGTGGAAGAGGTTGCCCGCCGTGAACTTAAGTGGGCCAAGCCAGGGGAAACGCTGGTTGTAGTATTACCTACTTATGAAGAGACCACGTTATCGCCCGGCAAAGCCGATGTGACCAAAACACCCTTTGTAGCGAAAACGCCCGATCAGGCCTGGTGGCAGCTCTTTTTTGGCGATATGCCACCTTCTAGAGGCAGCCCATAATTTGACACCATCTTACTTTCGATTAAAATAACCGTTCGATAAGCTGATGTAGCTCAGCTGGTTAGAGCGCGAAACTCATAATTTCGAGGTCGGTGGTTCGAGCCCACCCATCAGCATTTTACCTCTTTTTAAGAGTACCCTTTCATAAAATTTAAACCTCACACTATTGTGTGAGGTTTTTTTATTCATTCCACTATTATGAATTAGGTTCTATCAACTTATCGAATTGAGGTTAGATACGGTTCAAAACCGATTCCAACAAAAATTCAATTGTTTAAAGGCTATTCTGTATGAGCCATCCGGTTAATCCTGGTTGAAGTCATTAAGGCGAGGCCGGCGGCATACAATCCTCAGCCGGACCTAAGTAAGTGGCCATAATGGTCTTTTGGGGGATGGTGATATCGTCGACAGCCTCAATCCGCACTTTTACAAAGCTGCTGATCAGATAAGCTTGAACTTTGGGTGGAGGCCCGTTAGGGTTATCGAGTGTAACAAAACCATCAGGATCATCCCAAATAGGAATAACTATCTCCTGCCCCACTAAAGCCTCCATGAGCGCTCTTGTATCACTTGAGTTGACCGTACCGTTAAAAGATTTTACGTAGTCTCCTACGTTAAGGGTATGATCCTCTGCTTGATTCGGGTTAGTGTAATCGTTTACAGACATTTCATCATAGGAGAGTTCATCATTGAGATAATTCTCATCATCCTCGCCCGGATTCCACGACAACCAGCCCCAGTCACTTGGGCCTGCGCCACCCAAAATATCAACCGACGAACCGAGTGACAAACTGTCAATAATGCTCTGTGGGGCCGTCATCGGATAAGCCTTGCACAAAGGGCCAACCGTGTTATCATTAATTCCCCGGGTGCCTCCAAGTAAACGCATTACTGTATGTGTATAGAGGGGGACGGGATCGGTAAAGGGATTCGATATTAAGGGAAACCCAAAAAGCTGCGGTTGATCATGATACAGTTCGGTTACAATTGCATTGTTTGCAGATGGAACCCCGCCGCGTTTCAAAACCTCGCAGTTGAACTGATTATTTTGGCGAGCTAATTCCTCAGCCAATAGGTTATATTTAATCTGGGTCGGTCTATCTCCAGTCGATGTTGCCTCTGGGCCAAACGATTGAGCCTGGTATTCCATTCCTGCAATACCAGGGTGGACAATGATATCATCCTGAGTAAAGGTTGGGTGAGATGATTTCAAGAAATTATCACAACTATTGCATTCCGGATCGTCGATATTTTCACAAGGCAACCCTGTATCAACCACAACGTGGGAAACAATGAGTGTCGAACTTCCGTCGTCCCCGAAGTCAAGGTCAAGCTGACCAGCGTTTTCTATCAACATCTCATCCCATTTGCCGGCGTTAGCGCTACCTACCCACTTGAATACATCTTTATAAGTCTCTTTTATTGTACCTTCCGTAGAAAAGTCCAGATACCCCGGTCTAACGGCAAACCGCGTAATTTCTCGATTGACGTTGACCAATACCAGGTAGCTTCGCAACGCCGAGCCAACTTCAAAAACGCCAATCAGTAAAAATATAAGAATCGGCATCGAGATGGCGATTTCGACCAAACTTTGACCTTTCTTACCGTGCAAGATAAAAGCGGGGAGCCGACATCTATTTATGTTGTGTTTTATTTTATTTAACATTAATCCTCTTATCTCTAATTAAGCGGTCTTTCTAGACCCAGGCATAGGTTGAGTTGGTCGCAATTCCGGTGAACATGTTTTGCATATAAAGAAAGGTTTCCAATAAGCTGGTCAGAACGCTAAAAATCAAGATAACCCTCAATCCCTCTTGATTTAGGGTGCGCAACAGATTAAAAGGAGAAAAATGGCGAAGTGCCCTATAAAGCAACCACGAGATGCCGGCACCCATGACAGTTGCCGCAATGGTCACCATTCTAGGGTCCGGAAAAAACATATGGTTTGTTATGTAGAAAAGTTGAATACAAATGATGCAGCCCATCACGACCGTCACCCCCAGACCACCGGCCACAACACCAAGCCCGGCACTTACCAGATATTTTGTTAAACGGTATCTTTTTTGGGGCATCGAGCCGTCTGAAGCACGATTTTGAACTGAGGCCATTATCATTTCGTTTGATTTTGTCGACATCGAATCAGTCCTTTCGTGAGTCATTTCTTTATGCTCGTTTTGCGTGTTCTTTTATTTTTTCAGAAAAAAGAGCTTTGTAAATTTTCGGTCAATAGGTCAGTTTAACGCTAGGCCACAGTCCACCATTTGTAGCCAACGTTACTTTATGCCACAATACCAATACATAAAGGCGTATTTCTTAAGATCACCTTCAGTTTCAACCTTAGCAGATAAAAATTGAAAAGCCATAAAAAAGAATAATAATCGGGTTAGAATTTGTCGTCTTTCACCTTATTCTTATTGGTTACGGTCAACTTATCGTTTAGAATAAAAACATGGCATCACCACAGAAGATTACATTGCCGGTTATTGGCATCACTTGCGCGAACTGCGCGTCTACAATTGAACGTAACGCCAAAAAGGTCAACGGCGTCGAGGAGGTCGTCGTTAATTTTGGCAGTGAGAAAGTAACGATTAGCTACGACCCGTCGACCACAACACTAAACGACGTTATCGAACGCATTGAGCGGGCCGGCTATCAAATCCCCATTGCCACCATCGATCTGCCCATTACCGGCATGACCTGCGCCAACTGCGTCAGCACGGTCGAACGAACGCTCAATAAAAAAGTACCCGGCATCATCGAAGTGACAGTCAATTTTGCTACCGAGAAAGCCACGGTGCGCTACATTCCTGGTGCAGTTACGCAGGCAGGTATGGTTGCCGCCATTGAACGCGCCGGTTACGGCGTGGTCCAAATCGATTTTCAGACCGATGCCTCGCTCATCGACGCCGAACAGATCGCCCGGCAAGAAGAAATTCGTCGCCAAACGCGCAAGCTGATGGTCGGCCTTTTCTTCACCGGTTTAATCGGCTTTATCGCCCATAATTGGCTATTTCTCTTTTTGACGGTTTATGGCTTCGATTCGCTCGATAATTGGGTTTACCCGCCTTGGGTCAACTTCACGCTGATGCTGTTGGCGACACCGGTTCAATTTTATACGGGTTGGGATTACTACGTGGGCGCTTACAAAAGCCTGCGCAATCGCTCGGCCAATATGGATGTACTGGTGGCGCTGGGGGCGTCGGTGACGTACTTTTATTCGGTTATCGTAACCGTTGGACTGCTTAATTCGCCGACGTATTTTGAAACGTCGGCCATCATCATTACGCTGATTAAAATTGGAAAACTGCTGGAGGTTCGGGCCAAAGGGAAAACCGGCGCGGCGATCAAAACCTTAATCGGATTACAAGCCAAAACCGCCCGTGTCGAGCGCGGCGGTACGGAGATCGATCTGCCGGTTAGTCAGGTTCAAACGGGTGACACCGTTATCGTGCGGCCCGGTGAAAAAATCGCGGTCGATGGCATCGTCATCGGCGGTGCATCGGCGGTTGATGAATCCATGCTGACCGGTGAAAGTTTGCCGGTCGACAAAGCCGTCGGGGATGCCGTCATCGGCGCAACGCTTAACAAACAGGGTCGATTAAAAATACAGGCCACCAACGTAGGGCAAGCCTCCGCTTTAGCCCAAATTATTCGGCTGGTCGAGCAGGCGCAAGGCTCCAAAGCCCCTATCCAGGCCCTGGCCGACAAAATCGCCGCTATCTTTGTGCCGATAGTCATCAGCCTGGCCCTCTTAACCTTCGTTATTTGGCTGCTAAGCGGCGCAACCTTTACCACAGCCCTCATCCGGCTGGTGGCCGTGCTGCTTATCGCCTGTCCTTGCGCTCTCGGTTTAGCCACTCCCACCGCGATGGTTGTCGGCATGGGCAAGGGAGCCGCTCAGGGCATTCTCTTCAAAAATAGTGCTGCCCTTGAATTAGCTCACCAATTAGATACCATCATCCTCGATAAAACCGGCACCCTCACTACCGGCCACCCCGCTGTCACCGACATTATTGAGAGGGATAATCAGTCAGCGGTAGCCAGCAATCAGATGTCGGTAGTCAGTAATTCATCATCAACCTCGCATACCCCCATTACTACCAATTACCAATTACCAATTACCAATTACCAGTCTCCAGTTTCCAATCTCCAATCTCCCGTCTCTTCCCTCCTCCACCTCGCCGCCTCCGCCGAACGGGGTTCGGAGCACCCGCTCGGACGCGCCATTATTGAAACGGCTCAAGCGCAAGGCTTATCCCTCAGCGAACCGGCGAACTTCGAAAATATCGCCGGACAGGGCATCGCCGCTGACGTAGACGGACATCACATTTTGGTGGGGAACCAACGCTTCATGGATAATCGGGGGGTTGATCTCGACGGGCTTACAATGAAAGGTCAACATTTACAGCGGGAGGCCAAAACGACCATGTGGCTGGCGGTTAATGGGCACGCAGAGGCCGTTATCGGCATTGCCGACACCCTTAAAGAAGGCTCGCGTGAGGGGGTTGCTTCGCTTAAAAGGCTTGGCCTGACGGTCGTGATGATCACCGGCGATAACGAAGTTACTGCCCTCGCTGTTGCGAGAGAAGTGGGGCTTGATATAGATAAAAACAGCGTCTTAGCTGAAGTTTTACCGGCCGATAAATCGAAAAAAATTGCAGAATTACAGCAGCAGAGCCGGATTGTCGGCATGGTCGGCGACGGCATTAACGATGCCCCGGCCTTGGCTCAAGCCGATGTCGGCATCGCCATCGGCACCGGCACCGATGTGGCGATGGAAACCGCCGGTATCACCCTCATCAGCGGCGATCTG